>DUOU01000197.1 GCA_012838685.1 Bacteroidota bacterium
CATCGGAAGCGGATAAGAACTCCCCCTTTTCATTGAGCAATTTCAAAGCGTTCCACTCACCCGGATTATGGCTTGCCGTAATTATTATGCCTCCGGAGGCCGATAATCCAACTACCGCCAATTCAACGGTAGGGGGTGTTGCCAACCCAAGATCTACAACCGTTATTCCAACTCTTCTTAATGTTGTGGAGACCAATAAGGCGACCTCTGTTCCGGATTTTCTGGCATCCCTGCCCAAAACAACTTTCAGGGGAGAGGCGCTTTCCCTTTTCACCCAGGTGCCATATGCGGCCGAAAACTTAACAATATCCAGAGGTGTTAGATTTTCTCCGGGTCTCCCTCCGATAGTGCCCCGTATTCCAGAAATAGATTTTATCAGCGCCATTTTCTCTAGCTATGTTTGTAATTTAGCAAAATTAATAACTATTCCGATACAATTTGCACAGTTATTGATAAGTTGGGGACCAAGGTTCCGCGGATTATTTGATGTTGATTGTAAATCATTAATAAATTGTACCTTCGCGGCATCATAAAAATGATATGGAAAGCAATAGAAAACAGGGAGGTAAAAGTCGTTATTCCAAAAAACCGGGATTCGAAAGCGGATCAAATTATTCCGGAAGAAAAGATGATACCGGGAGTGGGGACAATTTCAAAAGGGGAGGTCGTTTCTCCGGGAAAGAGCACAACAGTGGATATTCAAGGAAAAGGGGGGAAGGATACCCAAAACAGTCAAGAGGCAGAAGAAAGGAAAACACAAAACCACTCTCCGATGAGATCAGACTAAACAGGTATATCGCCAACAGCGGTGTCTGTTCCAGAAGGGAGGCCGACGAGCTTATACGGCGCGGAGAGATATTTGTGAACGGGAAACAGATAACAGAACTCGGCACAAAGGTAAAGCTCACCGATAATGTTGTCTATAAAGAGAAACGACTTGTTCCTGAACATAAGGTTTATATCCTGATGAACAAACCCAAGGGGTATGTAACAACCGTTGAAGATCCCCATGCCGAACATACCGTGATAGACCTGCTGGGCGATAATTTTCCCGAAAGGGTCTACCCTGTGGGGCGTTTGGATAAAGATACCACAGGTGTATTGTTGCTGACAAACGATGGGGATCTGACAAAAAAACTGACCCATCCTAAATTTGAAAGAAAAAAAATTTACCATCTGTTCTTGGACAAAGAGATCACCAAGAAAGATATTTTCGCTTTAGCTGAAGGTGTGGATGTGGACGGTGAAATAGTGGCCGCCGATGCCGTGTCAACTCCGGATCCCGACGACAGAACGCAACTGGGTATCGAAATTCATTCCGGTCAGAACAGGATTGTAAGAAGAATGATGGAGTCTCTCGGATACAGGGTAAAAAAACTCGATAGGGTATATTTCGCGGGGCTTACAAAGAAAAACGTACAGCGGGGCAAATGGCGGTTTTTAACCGATAAGGAGATAATAATGCTGAAAAGAGGCGCTTTTTAACCGATTAATTATGGCTCACAGGGCAGGTTTCGTCAATATTCTGGGCAACCCTAACGTGGGTAAATCCACCATAATGAACAAATTGGTCGGTGAGAAGCTTTCTATTATAACATCGAAAGTCCAAACCACCCGCCACCGTATTATGGGTATCGTAAACGGGGAAGACTTTCAGATAGTTTACTCCGACACTCCGGGCATTCTTAAACCCCGGTACAAACTTCAGGAGGCGATGATGTCTTTTGTTGATACGGCACTGATAGATGCCGACCTTATCCTGTATGTCACCGATGTCACTGAAACCGGGCCACCAAACAACGAATATGTCGATAAGATAAAATCATCGGCCATACCGGTAATCATCGCCATAAACAAAGTAGACCTGACAAATCAGCAGGAACTGGATAAAATTGTCGATGTATGGCATAATTCGTTCCCTTCTGCTCCGATAATCCCCCTATCGGCAACAAACAATTTCAACATCGATACCTTGTTGAAACTGGTAACCGATAAACTTCCGGAATCACCCCCCTATTTTCCGAAAGAACAGCTCTCGGATAAACATGAAAGATTCTTCGCCTCGGAAATACTGAGAGAAAAAATATTGCTAAACTACAGGAAAGAGGTACCATATTCCGTTGAAGTGGAGATAGAGAGCTTCAAGGAGGAAAAAAACATAATAAACATAAGGGCTCTTATACATGTAGCGAGGGAGAGCCAAAAGGGAATCATGATAGGACACAAAGGCTCAATGCTTAAAAAAGTTGGAAGCGAGGCCAGAGTCGAAATGGAGAGTTTTTTTGGGAAAAAGGTTTTTTTGGAACTATATGTCAAAGTCTCCAAGGAATGGAGAGATAAACCCCAGATGCTAAAAAAATTCGGTTACCAATAGAATGGTCAATAATGGGTAGGATAGTAGCTATAGTAGGACGGCCCAATGTGGGCAAATCAACTCTTTTTAACAGGTTGACGGGGACAAGGAGCGCTATTGTCGACAAGCAGAGCGGAGTAACCCGCGACAGGAACTATGGAAAATGCACATGGAACGGCGTCGATTTCTCCATAATCGATACGGGAGGATACGTTGAAAATTCAGATGATATTTTTGAGGAGGAGATAAACAAACAGGTAAAGCTGGCCATTGAGGAGTCTGATATCATTCTGTTCATGGTAGATGTCGTTGTAGGTGTGCATGAGCTGGATAAAGCGGTAGCCAATATGCTGCGAAGAACCAATAAAAAAGTTATTCTGGTGGTGAATAAGGTGGATAACGCCATTATCCTACATGAAGCCGGCGAATTTTACAGTTTGGGGCTGGGAGACTATTTTACGCTTAGTTCTATCAGCGGGAGTGGCACGGGCGAACTGCTCGACAAGATTGTTGCCGATCTGCCCGTTGAGAGTCCCGGGGAGCTGCCGGAATTGCCAAGATTCGCGATAGTTGGCCGGCCAAATACCGGAAAATCCACTCTCGTCAACGTTCTTCTCGGCGAGGAGAGGAACATTGTCACCCCTATCGCTGGAACCACGCGCGACTCAATATACACAAGATACAATAAATTTAACCACGATTTTTTGCTCGTCGATACGGCGGGACTCCGGAAAAAAAGCAAGATCAGCGAGGATGTGGAGTTCTATTCCGTTATGAGGGCCATAAGAACAATAGAGAATTCCGATGTATGCCTGCTGTTGATTGACGCCACCAGGGGCATCGAGAGCCAGGATATGAATATTCTCACCCTTATCCTGAAAAACAATAAAGGTCTTGTTATCCTTGTCAATAAATGGGATCTTGTGGAAAAGGACAACCACAGCACCAGAAATTTCGAAAAGGCAATAAAAGAGAAGACGGCTCCGTTTACCGATTATCCTGTACTATTTATCTCCGCCCTGAACAAACAGAGAATACATAAGGTGCTCGAACTTGCCGAGCAGGTCAACATCAACCGAACCAAAAAAGTGGCTACTTCACGGTTGAACGAGGTGATGCTGGAGATTATTGGGCAGACCCCGCCTCCGGCTGTCAAGGCAAAACATATAAAGGTAAAATATGTAACCCAGTTGCCTACATACACCCCCTCATTCGCGTTTTTCTGCAACCTGCCCCAATATATTAAAGAGCCTTACAAACGGTTCATTGAGAACAAACTTAGGGAGAACTTTGATTTTCACGGAGTTCCAATAAAGATATTTTTCAGAAAAAAATAACCGAATGAGAATTTCAATAAAAAATATCGTTATCTGCTGTATAGTAGTGGTGATACTCTTTTCTTCATGCCGCAAGATTGAACAGTTACCCGTGATCCCAAGGATAGAGTTCACAAGTTTCTCGGTATTTGACACTACGGACATCCTTGGCAACCACTCCAAGGGGGGGTGCCTAAAGTTTTATTTTGAGGACGGCGACGGGAACATCGGACTTAAAGAACCCTCTTCCGAAGAGAGTGACACAACCAATCTATTTATCACTCTTTACGAAAAAATCGGAGATGAGTTTGTTATGGTCACTGACCCCATGAACCCCCTGAAGCCGGCCAATTACAGAATACCTTATATGGAGAATACGGGCCAGAACAAAATAATGACCGGCACAATATCACTGCGATTTATATATTTATATTATAATACGGATGATAGCGCCACAATACGATATTCGTTCAAGATAAAGGATAGGGACAATCAGTACAGCAATCTGGAAACAACCTGTGAAATCCCACTTTCGGTCAATGGTAATTACACCAAAAACGGATCAGAAACGGACACCGATCAATAAAATATCGTCAACCTGTTCATTGTCTCCTTTCCATTCATCGTAAAATTTCGAGATCATATCAAGTTGATCCGACATTGGCCGAGCGGAAATATGCTCTATCAGTTTCTTGAACTGATAAATTTTAAGTTTTTTGTTTTGTGGGCCCCCAAATTGATCGGGCAGTCCGTCCGAGAACAGATAAATGGCATCTCCTTTGCCCATATAGAACTCCTGGTCATCGAAATATTTCTCGGAAGCGGATTCACCTCCCACAGAAAATCTGTTTCCCCTCAAATAGAGGTTTTCACCCCCAATATTGAGTATAACAGGTCGCATCGCCGAAGCGAACCTCAAGTGGCGCGAAGCCAGATCTATCTCGCAAACAACCATATCCATTCCGTCGTTAGTGACTCCAAACTCCACATTCTGGTTCAGTGTGGTAAAGATATGTTGATCCAGTAATTTTAATATAACCGATGGTTTTGTCTCCTGTTGGCGAGCCACTATATCCTGGAGCAGCGTCGCGCCGATCATGGACATGAAGGCTCCCGGAACACCGTGTCCGGTCGAGTCGGCGCAAACAAGAATAAACTTGTCCTTCCCCACCTTATCAAACCAATAAAAATCGCCGCTGACTATGTCGCGGGGACGGAAAAAGATAAAGGCATCGTTGAAAGCCTCCTTCAACTTGTTGAAATCCGGCAAAATACTTATCTGTATTTTCTTGGCGTAATTGATACTATCGGTTATCTCCATGTTTTGTGCCTCAATCTCCTCTTTCTGGAGCTGCACCTCCCTGGTCCGATCGTCAAGTTCGGTTTTGAGATACTCTTCAATTTTTTTCTGCGCTTTCTCCCTTTGTCTGATTATTATTACAACGATACCCACTATCGCTATCAGGGTGGAGAGGATGAACCACCACGATCTCCAGAATGGTCTCTTGATCACGAGAGAGAGCAAAACGGGATCCCCGGAAAGCCCATCCTCGTTCACAGAGTTCATCTCAAAGAGATAGTGGCCATCCCGGAGCGAAAACACTGCTTCGGTATCGGATGTCCATGGAGAGAACTGGTCCGACCAGTTTTCAAGTCTTGTCTGGTAATATACCTTCTCGGGATCTTTCAGGTTGATTCCCACATAGTTTACCCTTATAATATACTGTTTTTCATATGGCAAAACTATATGTCCTTTTGCTTGATGTGTTACATTATTGATTTCCAGATAGTTAATATTATTAATAGGGGCAATGGGATCATCTATATCCTTCTCCCTATCGTACATAACAAATCCCTGGGTAGTCCCGATATAGAGTTTATGGTCGGTTCCCTCAAAAATGGCGTTACTGTTGCAAACCCCGTTTCCGGCCAAATCCTCCCCAAAGGTCTTCATTATATCCGTCCCTATATCGTATCTTGAAAATCCCCTGTCGTGTCCAACCCAGACTCTGTTCAGATCATCAACCAATACCGAATAACAATAATCTGACATCAGGTTGACAGTTTTGTTGTAAGCCCGGAGGGAGTCGCCCATGATCCTGAACAGACCGTTACCATTGGTAGCCGCCCATATATTCCCATTTTTGTCCTCAGAATAGGAATATACATTGTTGATAGTTGTTCCGTACATAAGAGCGGGCGACGAGGAGATACCATCAACAGGATCTATAAGAAATATCCGGTCAGTTTTCAGGGCTACCGCGCACTTACGGTCACTTGTAAGTTCCAGATTGCTTATGCTGTTGTGGGGCAATCCATTATCAATGTTAAACCTATTGAGGAACATTCCGGACGATCTATCTATCAATATGACACCGTTCAGGGTTCCAAGCCAGATATACTCCTCATCAACAATAATATCCGTTATATAATCCTCACTGGTATTGCCGGTTCTATAAAATGAAGCGATGGTTCCGACGTTTTTTTTGAGATATAGCCCCTTACCGTCAGTACCTATCCAAATATTGCCGCTATTGTCGGTTTCAAACGATATTATTTCCGAGGCCAACGATTGGGACAGATCAAAAAAATCTCCGACAGCGTTCCTTGATGGGTCAAAAAGATAGTAGCCTGAAGGGGTTCCCATCAAAATCCTGTCGTTCAGTTGATCTATGGCGATTATATTTTTTTTGTCGGGTGTCTCTCCCGGCGAGAAATAACTAAACGCCTCCGACTTCATCAAAGATAGGCCATCACCGGAAAAACCGAACCAAAAATTACCTTCAATATCCTGATAAACAGCGTTTACGTTATCACCTGTAAGTCCAGAACCCTGATCCAATACCGTTACAGTTTCAATATTGTTTGTCTGTTCGTCCAAAACCAACCGATAAACCCCCGAATATAAAGTTGTCACCCATATTCTGCCCATATTATCGCGGTAAAATGAGTGAACACTTGCATATTCCAGATCAGGAAAATTTTCGAACCCGGACAATGTGCGGTCAAGCCCATCAACTTCCATTGAAAGAATACCGCTATTTGTCCCTACCAAATAACTGTCACCTTCGATTTGCCATAAAGCGTTCACCCCGGCATAATCGAAATCCTCTATTGAACCTTTGTATGCCAAGGTATCGCCCGACAAAAAATAGACCAGTATGTTATCCTGTGAGCCCAGCAACAATTCACCCTCCGAATTGAATATCGCCGAAAATATCTGGTATCCTTCGTTTATAGGGAATTTCTTGAAACTGCCGGCGGATGTTTCGGGACTGATACTGAACAGGGAGCCTCCCTGGGCTATCGCCCAGATGTTCCCATCGGGCCCCTCAAGCAGCTGACCAATACTCCTTGTATTGTTAAGTTCCACCTCCAGGATCCCGTTCCCGGTTATCTTGTAAACCTTCCCATCATCACATCCAAGCCAAATTGTTCCAAACCTGTCTTTGAGAAAGACATTGGCCGTGCGGGTTTCCAGTGAGTCGGGATAATATACCTGATAAAAATCGAGTCCGCTGAACTTGTACAACCCCTTTCCTGTGCTCAGCCAAAGATATCCGTCGTTATCCTGACTTATGGAATAGACAAATTTATCGGGAAGGTTGTTTTCAATACTGTAATTGCGAAAACGGAACTGCTGCGCCTTAACTTGCGCGGATATCGAAAAAACAGCACCAATAATCAGACACGTTACCGTTATTTTTTGAATTCTCCCCATAAACATCATTTTTACCTCGGCTTCTGCCTTACTTGGATTACAGGTTGGTATACAGGCACTCCACCGATGGGAGAGCTGAAGAACGGC
>DUOU01000307.1 GCA_012838685.1 Bacteroidota bacterium
CGCCGCGTTTGGATCCACGGCAACGCCCTGATACCAACGGTAGCTGAATACTCCGTCGCCTGATGGCGAATCGCCGGAGAGGACGGTCGGATAGCTTCCCTCGCAGATAGTCTGGTCGGCCGCGATGTTGCCCGGCACAAAGTTGATAACCGTGACAAGTATGTCGTTAGAGATTGAAGTACATGTTACGCCGTTCCTTTCCGAGGTGGCGACCACCCTGAAGCGGGTGTCAACGCTCAACGGTCCGGGCTGCAGGGTCATATCATCGACCGTGCCTATAGGCGTCGATGTAACCCAATTGTCGATACTATACTCCCACTGGTGGGTAATAGTCGCACCGCCCTCCCCGATATTTCCGGTGTAGTTAAGAACCGTGGGCGAGGTATCTTCACAGATAGTCTGCGTCCCTGTAACCGTTCCGGCCCGGATATTGTTGACAGTAACGGTTATTTCGTTGGTAACCGACTGGCACTGGCGCGATCCGTAGGTAGCCGTAACGACCCTCCTGTAACGGGTATCCTCCGTCAGCGCCTCAACAGGCGTGTAGTCGGCACCCGTAGCTCCGATGATATCCACGAAGCTGGATCCGTTATGTTTCTGCCACTGATAGGTATAGTTATATGTGTCGGCTGTATTGCTGGAACCGGGAGTGCCGGTAAATCCAACAGTTACCGTCGATCCTTCACAAATAGTCTGATCTCCGGTGATAGTTCCCGGATCGAAGTCGATAACGCTCACCAACACGATGTTGGTAATTTCAACGCAGGCGACGCTCGGGTCGCTGGCATCACGGGCGGTAACCACCCTCCTGAACCATGTGTTCTCCGTCAACGCCGCGGGAGCGTAGTTGGCCGATGTGGCTCCAACACCCGCGGTAACATCCGCCCATGCTCCCGAAGCAACGGTGCTATCCTGCCACTGGTAGGCAAACGTTCCGTCGCCGCTGGCCGCAATACCGGTGAACGGTGCCGGAGTGGACCCCATACAGATCACCTGATCGCTGCCGATGCTTCCCGGCAGGAAGTTGATGACCGTCACCTTAACGGCCGGAGTGAACTTGACACATGGCACGCCGAGAAGCGTCGAAGTAACCTGGCGTCTGTACCATGTATCCTGTGTCAGCGGAGTTGATGGGGTATATGTCTCATCGACAGCGCCAACAATGTTGTTGAAGTTGAAGCCATCGTTGCTGTACTGCCACTGGTAAGTGAAAACCCCGTCGCCTGTGGGCGTTACGCTACCAAAAGGAGCAGGTATGCCATTGTCGCATATCGTCTGGTCTTCGGTAACGCTGCCCGGATCAAAGACAATGGCGTCAATATAAATCGTGTCGGAATAGGCCTGGCAGACGCTGGTGCCTGTCGGGCCTACCACTGTTGATATAGCCACCCTGCGGAACCATGTATCGCTGCCCAGCGATACGGGAGCGTAGATCTCCGAAGTAGCGCCGGCGATATTGTTGATATCGGTCGCGAAATTATCGTTGCTCTGCTGCCACTGGTAGGTTATCGATCCCGCGCCCACTCCCGGAGCCACGCTGGTGAACGGTTCGGGCGAGGATCCCGGACATATTGCCTGTACCGCCGCTATCTTTCCTCCATTGACAGTGTTGACAATCGGCGATGGCGCGCCGTTCATCACCTGTACGCATGTAGTGAGGGCGTTGGTGGCTATAGCCGTATATGTTCCCACCTCCTTGCCGCTCCATACCAAAGCCGCACCGGTACCGGCCAGAGGAGCATCCTCGGGAACTCCGTCCTTGTAAAGCTGGTACATCACCCCTATCTGCGATCCGCTAAGGGTTATGCTGACATCGCCTCCATCACAATAAGCCGGCGGCGAGGTGAGGTTATAGACGGTAGGTAACGGATGTACGGTAACATAGGTGGTTATATGGTCGGTTGTACATGCCCCGTTGGTGGTCTCATGTACGGAGATTCCTCCGGCGGTACCCGACAATGGCACGTTAAAGACGACATCTATGGTGTGCAACGACGGGTCGGTAACTATGACCGCTCCGGCGGGCACTACCCATGAATAGACCGAAGAGGCGTTGTACGGTACCGAATAGGTGGCGGTGTCGTACAGACAGACCTCGGCAGGTCCGGTAACAGGTACACCGGGGATAACATCTACCACGTTGACTGTCATATAGACGGTGTCGCCAACGCAACCGGTGGACGAGGTGGTCTCAACTACCCATACAGTGTCAGGTGACGAAATATGTCCGCCAATAGCCTCCACGGCTATGAAGTACATACCAACATCCACTATCTTGTTAAGACCCGAAGTTACCCCCCACTGGTAGGTGCTACCGAAGTGGTTGGCCACCGAGTAGACCTTGTTGACGGCTCCCTCGCACAGTACCGGATCGCCCGTAATGGCTGACGTTACCGGTTCGGGATTGATGGTTATCACTATCGGCATCTCCACCCCTTCGCAACCAAAGGCGCTGGTAGGGGTGACATAATATGTCGCCGTGATCTGTGCCCCCGTGCTGTTGTGCAGCGCATCGGTAATATGGAAGGTGCCGTCAGGATCGGCCGCCAGTCCGCTGACCGCCGTACCCTGTATGCTGCCATCCGACATTGTCGGAGCGTTCCAGCTGAATGTTGTCCCCGCAGGAGTGTTGATCGGGTCAAGAAGTATCTCGTAGTTTATTGCCTCATCGGAACATACCGTGGCCACCTGTCCGGCCTGTATCACCGGCTGTGGACGTACGGTGATGGTTATTGTCTTGGCATCGCCCAAACATTCGGTTCCCAAGGAGGGACGGACAGTATAGACAACGTTTTTGTCGGAACCCGATGTGTTGAGGAAACTGTCGTTGGCCAGGTAATTGGCCGTTACGCCAGCGGGATCGTCGCTC
>DUOU01000018.1 GCA_012838685.1 Bacteroidota bacterium
AGGTCGACAGGATGAAGGGATATAGCGGCTCGTTGTAAATAATGGCCACAGGGACATTGCTGAGGAGAGCTGTTGACCCGATTATTAGAATAAGACTTATTATCCTGGCTATTATAAGGGGATGAATCAACTTCATCAGCTATACCGGTTTTGATATAATTTCACGCAAATATATAGATTTATCGTATATTGGAAGCTCCCAAACTTTATCCGATCTCTTTGAAGGAAGGAAAAATTAAAGTATTTTTGGGAAAATGGAGCAACTTATCGTTTGTCGATAATGGTTTTAATTTATTAATCAATAAAATATGATCAGATGGGAAAAGTATTAGTTATTGGCGCTGGCGGCGTTGGAACGGTAGTAATAAGCAAGATGGCCTCATTGCCCGGGGTCTTTGACGAAATCATGCTCGCTAGCAGGACAAAATCCAAGTGCGATGCTATTGCCGCCAATGTTGGTCGAAACAGGGTCAAAACGGCCCGGGTGGACGCTGATAACGTTCCTGAACTTATCGCCTTGATAAAGTCGTTTAAGCCCGACATTATAGTTAATGTTGCTCTACCTTACCAGAATCTGCATATAATGGACGCCTGTCTGGCTACAGGTGTTTCATATCTTGATACGGCCAATTATGAGCCACCGGAGGAGGCAAAGTTCGAGTATGGCTGGCAGTGGGCCTATATGGACAGATTCAGGGACGCCGGTATCACCGCCATTCTCGGATGCGGTTTTGATCCGGGAGTTACCTCGATATACACCGCATACGCTGCGAAACACTGTTTTGATGAGATACATTACCTCGATATAGTGGATTGTAATGCGGGAGATCATGGCAGAGCCTTCGCTACCAACTTCAACCCGGAAATAAACATCAGGGAGGTGACCCAAAAAGGAAAATATTGGGAGAACGGCGAATGGGTTTGGACAGAGCCGCACGAAATTCATAAACCCTTGAATTACCCCGGAATAGGACCAAGGGAATCATATCTGATCTACCATGAGGAACTTGAATCGTTGGTAAAGAACTTCCCGACACTGAAGAGAGCCAGGTTCTGGATGACATTCAGCCAGGAATATCTCACCCATCTGAGGGTTATCCAAAACATTGGTATGGCCAGGATCGACCCTGTGATGTATGAAGGGAAGGAGATAATTCCCATTAGGTTCCTGAAGGCGGTGCTTCCCGATCCGGGCGATCTGGGAGAAAATTACAAGGGCTGGACATCGATAGGGTGCAGGATTCGCGGTATAAGCAAAGGAAAGGAGAGGAGTTACTACATATACAACAACTGCAGCCATGAGGCAGCCTATAAAGAGACAGGTACGCAGGCTGTAAGTTATACTACCGGGGTGCCGGCGACTATCGGCGCCATGATGTACCTTAAAGGGATATGGAAGAAACCCGGAGTGTTCAATGTAGAGGAGTTTGATCCCGATCCATTTATGGAACAGTTAAACATCCAGGGATTGCCGTGGACGGAGCTGTTTGACGTGGATCTGGAACTTTAGCGGGAAAAATCCGGAAACCAACATTAAGGTGAGTTTATGAACTACAACGAGATACCCTCTCCCTGTTATGTGATAGATGAAAAACGGTTTAGGGAGAACCTCGCTTTGATAAGGAGGGTAGCGGACTCTTCCGGTGCCGAGATAATATTGGCGTTCAAAGGTTTCGCCATGTGGGGAGTGTTCGATATTTTCAGGGAGTATTTCAGGGGCGCCTCAGCAAGTTCCCTGAACGAGGCGCGGCTCTGTTTTGAGGAGATAGGCGCGCCCGCGCATACCTATTCACCTATCTATAAGGAGGAAGATTTTTGGGAGATTCTCGGATATAGTTCTCATATAACCTTCAACTCATTGGCACAATACAATAAGTTCCGAACAAGAGTGGCTGTTCTCCGGGACAAAATATCCGCGGGATTGCGGGTAAATCCCGAATTTTCCGAGATCGAGCATGATATCTATAATCCCGGCGCTCCGGGAAGCCGACTGGGGATTACCTCAGGGGAACTGGGGGATAGGCTGCCTGAAGGAATTGAGGGTCTACATTTTCATCTTCTTTTTGAATCCGAC
>DUOU01000198.1 GCA_012838685.1 Bacteroidota bacterium
AAGATTTTTTTGTACTTTTGCCCTGTTGAACAAGGGTTGTTAGCTCAGTTGGTTTAGAGCATTACCTTGACAGGGTAGGGGTCACTGGTTCGAATCCAGTACAACCCACGATTTTTTACCAACTCCGTGTAATGCGAAACATTACACGGAGTTTTCTTTTATAACAAAAGTTTAACGCTATCCCATAGTCCGATCCGTCAAAGTTTGCTATCTTCGCAACATGGACGAAAAGAGATATATACACAGTCTTGATTTTATCGTCAGGGATTACGAGTGTGATGTTCAGGGGGTTGTCAATAACGCTAACTACCAGCATTTTCTGGAACACGCCAGACATGATTACCTTCTCTCAAAAGGAATAGACTTCATAAAACTACATGAAGAGGGAACCGACCTGATAGTGGTTCGAATCGAGATTGACTATAAATTTCCTTTGAGAAGCATGGATAAATTTGTAGTCAAATCGTTTATTGAAAGGGAAGGAAATATCAAGGTAGTTTTTTATCAGGATATTTACAGGAAAGCCGACAATAAGTTGATAATAAACGCTAAAGTAACGACTGCCGCGGTTAAGAACGGAAGACCGATTTATCCTGATATGGTAGTAGAAAGACTCTTCCCACAACAACCTTGAACATGAGGCAATCTCCCACTTTCCCGATATACGATCGCGAGAGCAACTATTTTGGAAAAAGTGGGGGCAATGGGCTAATGAGTCGCGGAATGACTAAATTTTTCCACCTCGCAAAAATTAATTTACCATACAAATGAAAACTATCTTTCTTCCCAAAAACAGACTTTACTGGAAAATCGTTACCATCAACTGTCTGTTGGCGATCTCTTTCCCGGCATTTGCCCAAAACGATTTATCGGGCATCATCGCGGACGGAGCTACTCTTGAACTTCTTAGCGGGGAATTCAGTTTTACTGAAGGTCCCGCGGCCGACAGGGATGGAAATGTCTATTTCACGGATCAACCGAACGACAGAATTATGGTTTGGACGACAGAGGGAGATTTGGAGATCTTCTTGCAACCCAGCGGCAGGTCCAACGGCTTGTTTATCGACAAAAATGGTTACTTATGGGCCTGCGCCGATGAAAACAATGAAATCTGGAAAATATCGCCCACAAAACAGATAGAAAAAACTCCAAATACCTTTGAAGGCGCGAGGTTCAACGGACCAAACGATCTTTGGGTTTCTCCCAATGGGAAAGTCTACTTTACCGACCCGTTTTTCCGGAGAGATTGGTGGAGCCATACAAGCGCTCCCCAGGAAAAACGCAGAGTTTATATGTACGATCCCGAAAAAGGGAGTATTATCGGTGTTGAAGATAGTTTGACCCAACCGAACGGGATAGTGGGCACTCCTGATGGCAAAAAACTGTTTGTAGCTGACAATGCCGGCAGTAAAACATGGTCATTTACCATTGAACCCGACGGCTCCCTCTCAAATAAGACCCTGTTTTGTAATATGAGTTCCGATGGAATTACAATTGACACCGATGGAAATTTATATCTGACAGGCAGAGGTGTGACCATATTCGACAAAACCGGCAAGAGGTTGGGCAACATTCCTGTTCCTGAAAGTTGGACCGCCAATGTCTGTTTTGGTGACAGTGATAGACAAAGTTTATATATTACGGCGAGCAAAGGGCTCTATAGGATAAAAATGAAGGTAAAAGGAGCCTATTAATACCATATTGCATTATTTTTGTCGCCTTGATCGTTCAACAAATAAAACAGAAGATGAACCACGAAGATTTCTTGATAAAATCGTTGGGAGATTGTGATGTAGAATCTCCCCTGAAGCGGATGGATTTAAAGAAAGAGAGTCCAATATATCGATTTGTAAGTGACGATGAGAGAATTTTATACGACTCTTCCCTGGCAAATTTTAACCATTGTAATAAGACGGGAGAAATTCCCATCTCCTTCGAGAAAGCGGGACCTCGGGAAAAAATTTTCTTCCAACCGGCAAAAACCAAAGTCGCCATAGTCACGTGCGGTGGCCTATGTCCGGGCCTGAACAATGTTATAAGGAGCCTTGTCAATCAATGTTATTACAGATACAATATAACCCGTATTTTCGGTATCAAAT
>DUOU01000199.1 GCA_012838685.1 Bacteroidota bacterium
ATAGCCACTGCTGTCAAAGCCGCTGGCGCCACACTGTTGAGAGGTGGCGCTTTTAAGCCCCGCACTTCGCCTTATTCGTTTCAGGGATTGAGGGGAGGAGGTATAGAACTACTTAAAAAGGCAAGAGAGGAGACAGGTCTGCCTATAGTTACCGAAATCATGAATGTTTCCCATCTAGATCTCTTCAGGGATGTGGATATGATCCAGGTGGGAGCGAGGAACATGCAAAATTTTGAACTATTGAAGGAACTTGGCCGTGCAGACAAACCGATTCTCCTGAAAAGAGGACTTGCCAATACCGTTGAAGAGTGGCTGATGAGCGCGGAGTATATCATGTCAGAAGGGAACAAAAAGGTGGTTTTGTGCGAGAGAGGGGTCCGCACCTTTGAACCGTATACCAGGAATACCCTCGATCTGTCGGCGGTACCTGTAGTAAAGGAGCGTTCACATCTTCCTATTATTGTTGATCCGTCGCACGCCAGTGGTTTTTCGCGTCTTGTTCCCTCCCTGTCGCTTGCCTCAACAGCTGTTGGCAGCCACGGCCTTATGATCGAGGTACATAATGACCCTTCACATGCGTTGAGCGATGGCGCTCAATCATTACTCCCCGAGCAGTTCGCTGACCTAGTGCCGAAAGTCGATCAACTTTTGGCCATTATCGGCAAAAAAAGGGGATAATGTATTGTTGTTTCGAACCACTGTAAATTTTGATTCTCTCCATATATGAACATAGGAATAATTGGAATGGGCCTGATTGGCGGTTCATTGGGAAGGAGCATAGTAAAGAGAACCAGCCATACGGTATTTGGATTGGATATCGATGAAAAATCTATGCAAAAAGCCTTGTTGCTCAATGGGTGCCATCAGGTGTTGGAAGATAGTGATCTAAACCGGCTTGATATGTTGATAATAGCGCTTAACCCCAGAACTGTGGAGGGGTACATAAAAAAGTATCAGGATAAGCTTAAGTCGGGTTGCATAATAATGGACTGTGGAGGAATAAAAAGAGATGTTGTTGGCATGATGACGAAAATGTCGAAAAAGTATGGGCACCTTCGTTTTATTGGGGCACATCCGATGGCGGGACGTGAGTACAGTGGGATCGAACATTCGTTGGTGGATCTCTTCGATAAGGCTTCCATTTTGCTTTGTCCCGTAAATCCGGAGATTGAACAGTTGACAACAATAAAAAATTTTTTCCGGGAAATAGGCTTCAGCGAGGTTTTGATCACAACTCCGGAGAAACATGACAGAATTATTGCCTATACCTCACAGTTGGCCCATGTCGTCTCCAATGCCTATATTAAAAGCCCTACAGCCTTGGATTACAAGGGTTTTTCGGCAGGAAGTTTCAGGGATCTTACCAGAGTGGCACGACTTAATCCCGTTATGTGGTCTGAGTTGATGATGGACAACAGAGACAATTTGATAAAGGAAATAGAACTATTGATAAATAATATTTCAAAATATAAAGCGGCTCTTGAGAAAAGCGATGAAGAGGGTTTACGTTTACTTTTGGAAGAGGGATCCGAACTGAAGATAGCCATAGATTAGTTAAAAACTTAAATTTATATGCAGATTTATCCAATCAACACAATATCGAAAGCATGAACATAACCGAAAAATGCAGGTCGGAGGTAGACCAAATAGACGACCAGATCGCCTCACTTTACGAAAAGAGGATGGAGTTGGTGAGAATCATTGGCAATGAAAAGGTAAAATCAGATAACTTTATTCTTGATCTCAACAGGGAAAAGAGCATAATAAATAGGGTTACAAGTGCTGTTTCGCCCGAGATACAGCTTTTTACCAAGCAGGTGTTCAATACAATATTAGATACCAGCAAGGCATATCAGAACAGATATGCCAAAAATAAATCCACTATCAGTGAAAATATCAAGGAGGTATTGGCAAAAGGATCCGGGCAATTCCCGATCAAGGCTACCGTAGCTTGTCAGGGTGTGGCCGGATCATATTCCAGTCTAGCCGCCGAAAGATTGTTTGAACTGTCGGATATAATGTATTTCAGGAATTTCGAAAATGTCTTTCAGGCTGTTGAAAAAGGGCTTTGCGAATATGGAGTATTGCCAATTGAAAACAGTTCAGCAGGATCAGTAAACAATGTTTACGACCTGATGAAGCAATACAGGTTTTATATTGTCAAGAGCGTTAAACTCAGGGTTCAACACTGTTTGTTGACCAAAAGCGGGACAAAATTTGGCCAGATCAGGGAGATATTTTCCCACGAACAGGCCATTAACCAGTGTGGCAACTTCCTGAAATCGCTTAAAGATATCAAAATAACCGTTGTTGGCAACACCGCTGTCGCCTCCCAGATGGTCTCCATGAGCGATCGCGACGATGTCGCCGCCATGTCTTCCCGCCAATGCGCCGATATTTATGGTCTACAGATACTTCAGCCTTCCATTCAGGACAGTGACAACAACTATACAAGGTTTATATGTATCAGTAAAGATCTCAAAATTTTTTCTGGAGCCGGCAAGATGAGTATCATGGTCACCTTGCCCCACTCTTCGGGCAGTCTGAACAAAACTTTGGCCAAGTTCAGCACTATCGGACTCAACCTTACAAAGATAGAATCAAGACCTCTGCCCAGTACCGACTTTGAATTCATGTTTTATTTCGACTTTGAAGGAAATATCGATAATGTGGATGTTCTCAACCTGATAGCCGATCTTGATAATGGTACCGAACATTTCACGTTCCTTGGAAGTTATAGTGAGATAATATAAAAGGCAACAGATCCCGATAAATGAATCTTCTATTCTTCTTCCTCTTCCGCTTCGTAAGCCTTTATAACAGCTTCCTGGATATCGCCCGGAACAGGAGCATATTCGTTGAATTTCATCGAATACATGGCGCGACCACCGGTGAGTGAACTCAAGGCTGTTGAGTATTTGTTCATCTCCGCCAAAGGTACCCTTGCCTTGATAACCTCAAATCTCTTCTCGCTGCTCATGCCGAGAACCATGCCCCTTCTTCCCTGAAGGTCGCTTATTACATCTCCCATTCGATCCGATGGAACCATGATCTCAACATCATACACAGGCTCAAGAATTTTTGGACCGGCGTTTTTGAAGGCCATGCTGAAAGCGTTACGTCCGGCCAACTTGAAAGAAATTTCATTGGAGTCTACCGGATGCATTTTGCCATCGTAAACATAGACCCTGATATCCCTGGCATAAGAGCCGGTAAGGGGACCGACCTCCATCTTCTCCATGATACCTTTTAATATTGCCGGCATGAATCTGCCATCGATAGAACCACCCACTATGCAGTTAACATAAATCAGTTTACCTCCCCATGGAAGAACTATCTCCTCTTTGTCGCGGATAGATAGTTTAAGTTCCTTTCCGCCAATTTTCTGGTTGGGATTTTCGTTGGATCCCTCTTCATACGGTTCAATAATCATGTGAACTTCTCCAAACTGCCCCGCGCCACCTGACTGTTTCTTATGGCGATAGTCAGCTTGCGCGGCTTTTGTTATTGTTTCGCGGTACGGGATCTTGGGAGCATAAAATACAGCGGGAATCTTGTAAACGTTGTCAAGATGCCATTTCAGTATGTTAAGATGGTACTCTCCCTGCCCATGCACAATAATTTGACGAAGCTCCTTGGAATACTCAACAATTATTGTATTGTCTTCAAGTTGGAACTTGTTCAGTGCCTCACCCAGTTTCTCGTCGTCGCCCTCTGACTCCGCTTTGATAGCTGTACGGAATTTGGGTTCCGGATATTTTATTCCTTCGATAGTCCAGTTATTGCCCGGGACATTCAACGTGTGGCCGCTTTTTGTATTTTTAAGTTTTACAAAAGCACCGATATCCCCTGTGTGCAGCTCAGATACCTTTACGCGGTTCTTTCCGGCGCAGACGAAAAGTTGCGACAAACGTTCCTTTGAACCGTTGTTGCTGTTGACAACATCCAAGTTTTCTGTTATCTTTCCGCGATATACCCTGAAATAGTTCACCTCACCTATGTGCTCCTCAATAGAAGTCTTAAAAACATAGACAGAGGCGGGACCGTTTGGATCGGCTTTGATAGTATCACCGTTGCTCGCCTTGGGTGCTGGCATATCAGTAATAGAAGGTCCCGCGGCTACTACAAAATCCAGAAGCGAATCGATACCAATATTTTGTTTGGCCGAAATACAGAACACCGGAAATATTCCTCTCGAGAGAATTCCTTTGCTGACCCCTTTCGCGATTTCTTCAGGAGTCAACGCATCGTTCGCGAAAAATGCCTCCATCAACTCCTCATCATTTTCGGCCGCCTTTTCCATCAGCTCATGATTAAGATTGGTAGCTTTATCGATAAACTCCGCGGGAATATCAACAAATTCCGCCTTTCCGCCCTCTTTTCCGTAACGGAGCATTTTCATTCTCATCACATCAATAATTGAGTTGAAGCCTGTTCCTTCGTTTACAGGGAACTGGACAACAGTGATGTCGTTGCTTATACGTTCCTTCAGCATCTCCAGGGCTTTGTCGTAGTTTGCCTTTTCGTGATCAAGGAAGTTTACGGCCACCATCATCGGTTTGTGAACGTTTTCGGCATACCTCGACTGGATTTCGGTTCCTACCTCTACGCCATTTTGGGCATTGATAACCATTAATGCCATATCCGACGGATAAAGTGAAGAAACCACTCCCCCGCAGAAATCGTCCATTCCCGGAGAATCTATAACATTGATCTTGTTGTTGTTATGTTCCGTATAAAGAACAGTGGAGAAAATAGAGTTACCATTGGTTTGCTCAATTAGCCTGTAATCCGATGCGGTGTTCTTTCCTTCTATGGAACCTTTTCTGTCGATAACACCACCGTTCAATAGCATGGTTTCGGCCAAAATGGTTTTACCCGATCCCGAATTACCCAACAAAACGATGTTCTTTATCTGGTTAGTCTGGTATGTTTTCATCATAATATAATTTTGATTTTAATGGTATGATGGAACCGCACATTATTGAAAATTATATTCTTTACGTGTTTGTGTTCGAATTCAATCATATGGGCTTCATCTGTTCATATTTAAAATATTGTTTAATTTATCCATTCAAGTCTGACATACAAACCCTGAAGGGCCTTCGAGCCTTGCAGTTCCTTCTGTCTCTATTATCCTCCAACAAAACCTGTCGTTTGGTTAATTTAAAGCCGCCAAACGGATAGATTTTTCCTGAAAGTGCCGACAAAAATAACAAATTTTTAAAAACTCTTTAGCAATTATGGTGTTTGTTTAGAAAAAATTTATTTTCTTTGCGACCTGTTTTTTGAAAATCAGGAGTACCGGTCCTCCCTTCATAAAGTAAGTTTAAAAAAGGAGTTCACTTGGGGAGAGTCGGGAAGTTACCTGTTCATAACTTACGACAAGTTATTGGGGACATAGCGGTATTGATTTGTCAAAACATGATGAAACGCCACTTTATTTGTGTCGTTGTGTTATTTGGATATTGTGGATCATGGAAAATTATAAATGGTTCCAGTGGGGTTTATGAACTTTATTTTCGTACCCTAACGGGCCATTTTGAGTAATATATTTTAAGCAAAACAATTGGAAATATGCCAACAATTCAGCAATTAGTAAGAAAAGGCAGGAAGCAACTTGAAGACAAAAGCAAGGCTCCTGCTTTGGATTCATGTCCTCAAAGGAGGGGGGTTTGTGTGCGCGTTTATACCACAACCCCAAAGAAACCTAACTCAGCTATGAGGAAGGTGGCCAGGGTGAGGCTTACCAACCAAAAAGAGGTTAACGCTTATATTCCCGGGGAAGGCCACAATTTGCAGGAACACTCCATAGTACTAATAAGAGGTGGAAGGGTAAAAGACCTCCCTGGAGTTCGTTACCACCTTGTACGCGGCGCACTCGATACATCCGGTGTTGATGGCCGTACACAAAGAAGATCAAAATATGGCACAAAAAGGCCTAAAAAGTAACATTAAAGGAGTAAGACAATGAGAAAAACAAGACCAAAGAAGAGGATTCTGTTACCGGACCCAAAGTTCAACGATCCGTATGTAACGAGGTTTGTCAACAATTTAATGTATAGCGGTAAGAAAAGTATTGCCTATAACATTTTCTATAATTCTCTTGAGATAGTTGGAGATAAAATGAAAGATGAGGGCAAGACTCCTCTGGAGATTTTTAAACAGGCTCTTGACAATGTTACGCCGCAGGTTGAGGTTAAAGCTCGTAGGGTGGGAGGCGCCACATTCCAGGTTCCTATGGAGATCCGCCCCGATCGTAAGATCAGCATCAGCATGAAGAATATGATTCTTTTCGCCCGCAAGAGGAGTGGCCATTCAATGGCCGAAAAACTTGCCGCCGAAGTGATGGCGGCTTACAAACTTGAGGGCGGCGCGTACAAGAAAAAAGAAGATACGCACAGAATGGCCGAGGCCAATAAAGCCTTCTCACATTTTCGCTTTTAATTTATAGAACGGCAGAACAGATGGACGGAAATCTGAAATATACCAGAAACATAGGGATTATGGCCCATATTGATGCCGGTAAAACAACGACAACGGAGCGCGTTTTGTTTTATACCGGCAGAACCCACCGTATAGGTGAGGTTCATGATGGGAATGCCCAAATGGACTGGATGGTTCAGGAGCAGGAGAGGGGTATAACGATTACATCTGCCGCTACTACGACCTATTGGAGATATAACGACCAGGACTATAAAATCAACATCATTGATACTCCGGGACACGTCGATTTTACCGTTGAAGTAGAAAGATCGTTGAGAGTGTTGGACGGGGCTGTTGCCGTATTTTGCGCCGTTGGCGGAGTTGAACCACAGTCTGAGACCGTATGGCGACAAGCCAACAAGTATGATGTACCCAGAATAGCCTTTATCAATAAAATGGATAGGGCCGGCGCGGATTATTTTGCGGTTGTCAACCAGATAAATGAAAAACTTGGAGCGCTTCCCGTTCCGGTATCTATACCAATCGGTTCCGAAGAGAACTTTAGGGGCATAATTGACCTTATCAATATGAACGCCAGAATCTACAAGAGTGAAGATTCTACCGGTGTGAACTTTGATATCGCGGATGTGCCGGGGGAACTGCTTGATGAAGCGCAGGAATGGAGGGGCAAGATGGTGGAAGCCATTGCCGATGAGGATGATGACCTGTTGGCGAAGTATATTGATGACCCCGATTCGATTACTCCCGAAGAGATTGTTGTTGCCTTGAGAAAAGCCACCATTGCCTTGAAAGTTGTTCCTGTTACCTGTGGATCGGCCTTCAAGAACAAGGGTATCCAATATCTTTTGGATTCTGTTGTTCAGTTTCTGCCATCTCCTATGGATATAGGGGATATCCAGGGAGTTGATCCAAGAACCAATAAAATTGAGATCAGGGAAGTTGACGATAAGGCCCCATTAGCCGCACTGGCGTTTAAGGTGTCTACCGATCCCTTTGTGGGCCGTTTGGTATTTCTCAGGGTATATTCCGGTACACTGAACGCGGGAGACACGGTATTGAACGTACGTTCAGGCAAGAGAGAAAGAATCAACCGCCTGTTCCAGATACACGCGAACAAACACGATATCAAAGAGAGTATCTCCGCCGGAGATATTTGCGCCGGGGTGGGGTTCAAGGATATGAAGACAGGCGACACTATCTGTGCGATCAATAAACCAATTTTATTGGAAACTATGGATTTTCCCGATCCCGTTATCGGTATAGCCGTAGAGCCCAAAACACAGGCTGACATTGACAAGATGTCGTTGGCGCTCGGTAAGTTGGCGGAAGAAGATCCAACATTCCAGGTAAGAGTCGATTCCGATAGCGGTCAGACCGTTATCAGCGGAATGGGCGAACTTCACCTGGAAATATTAATTGACCGTCTTAAAAGGGAATTTAATGTTGAATGTAACCAGGGAGCGCCCCAGGTGGCCTATAAAGAGGCAATAACCTCCTCGGGCGATTTCCGCGAAGTGTTCAAGAAACAGACAGGAGGCAAGGGCAAATTCGCTGATATTATTTTTGCGATGGGTCCCGCGGATGAAGGTTTCAAAGGGTTGCAGTTCATCAACGAGGTTAAGGGCGGCAATATTCCAAAAGAGTATATCCCATCGGTTGAGAAGGGATTCCGGGAAGCTATGTCAAATGGTCCTCTTGCGGGTTTTGCCCTTGATAGTCTCAAAATAATTCTCAAAGACGGTTCGTACCATCCAGTGGACTCCGATTCTCTTTCGTTTGAGATCGCCGCTAAACAGGCCTTCAGAAATTATGCCGGGAAATGTAAACCAGTGCTTATGGAACCTATCATGACCGCTGAAGTGGTTACGCCCGAAGAGTATGTTGGAGATGTTATAGCCGATTTCAACAGGAGAAGGGGGAAGGTGGAAGGTATGGAATCGAAAGCGGGTTCCAGGGTAATCAGAGCAAAAGTACCTCTGGCAGAAAAATTCGGCTATGTTACCGTACTTCGTACCCTTACCTCAGGTAGAGCCACATCATCGATGGAGTTCTCCCACTATGAAGAGGTGCCCGCATCAATAGCAATAAAAATAGTCGAAATTTCAAAAGGAAAATTATTAACAAGATGAGTCAAAAAATTCGTATCAAACTGAAATCTTACGATCATAATCTCGTCGACAAGTCGGCCGAGAAGATCGTAAAAACGGTAAAATCCACTGGTGCGGTGGTAAGCGGACCTATTCCGTTGCCGACCCACAAAAGGATTTACACGGTTCTGAGATCCCCGTTCGTCAACAAGAAAGCAAGGGAACAATTTGAACTGTCATCGTACAAAAGGTTACTTGACATTTACAGTTCAACACCAAAGACGATCGATGCCCTGATGAAACTTGAACTTCCAAGCGGAGTAGAAGTGGAAATTAAAGTGTGAAACCGTTAAAGATTAAAGAAATGCAGGGATTAATAGGAAAAAAAATAGGGATGACCTCCGTGTTCGATGAAAACGGAAAATATATCCCATGTACCGTATTGCAGGCCGGACCTTGTGTGGTTACACAGATAAAGACCAAGGAGAGGGACGGTTATGATGCCGTACAGCTAGGATTTGATGAGAAAAAGGAAAAAAACAGTACTAAAGCTGAAATGGGCCATTTCAAAAAGGCCAATACCACACCAAAAAAGAAATTGATGGAATTTTCCAATTTCGGAACAGAGTTGAAAGAGGGAGAGGTCGTTACTTCGGAACTTTTCAAGGATTCAACTTGGGTATCCGTTCGCGGATGGGCAAAAGGTAAGGGTTTTCAGGGCGTTGTCAAACGCCATGGATACAGTGGAGTAGGCGATCGGTCCCACGGTCAGCACAATAGGGTCAGAGCTATTGGTTCATTGGGCGCGTCTTCATCCCCTTCAAGGGTATTTCCCGGAACGAAAATGGCCGGGAGAACAGGTGGGAACAAAGTTGAGACTCATTCTCTTATTGTTAAGATCATGCCCGAGAACAATTTAATTTTAGTTAAAGGATCGGTTCCCGGTCCTAAAGGTGGTTACGTAATAATTTCAAAATGATGGAAATAGCAGTTCTTAATATAGAAGGTAAAGAAACCGGGAGAAAGGTAAACCTTAACGACTCAGTTTTTGGTATTGAACCGAATGACCACGCTATTTATCTCGATGCGAAACAGTACATGGCAAATCAACGCCAGGGTACCCACAAGTCGAAAGAACGCGGTGAAGTGTCAGGTAGCACCAGAAAACTCAAAAGACAGAAAGGTACGGGTACAGCCCGCGCCGGCAGCATCAAAAATCCTCTGTTCAGGGGAGGTGGAAGGGTGTTCGGTCCCAAACCGAGAAATTACGGCTTCAAGCTGAATAAAAAAATGAAACAGTTGGCCAGAAAATCAGCCCTTTCATACAAAGCTTCAAACAACAAAATCATTGTCCTGGAAGACTTCTCGTTGGAAGTGCCAAAAACAAAGGAAATGATCAGGATCAGCAATAATTTGGTAAACGAAAATAAAAATTTGCTGTTTGTTTTAGCGGAAAGAAATAAAAACGTATATTTGTCTTCCCGAAATATACAAGGTGTTGAGGTTATAAATGCAACAGAGTTAACTACTTACGACATTATGAAGGCCTCAACTTTAATATTTGCGGAGAGTGCGATTGACGTTTTGCAGGCAACTTTTGAAAATTAACATACTTCTAGTAATGAATATTTTACTTAAACCAATAGTAACGGAAAAAATGACCGAACAGGGCGAAAAGTTCAACCGCTATGGCTTTTATGTAGATAAAAGAGCCAATAAGCTTCAGATAAAGAAGGCGGTGGAGGATCTTTACGGTGTAACTGTTGACTCGGTCAATACGATGAGGTATGGCGGTAAGGTAGTTTCCCGCAATACAAAATCGGGACTTCTGACAGGTAAAACAAAAGCGACAAAAAAGGCGATAGTTACCTTGGCTGAAGGAAATGTAATTGATTTCTATAGCAATATTTAATAATGGCAGTAAGAAAGATCAAACCTGTAACACCAGGTCAGAGACACAAAACAATTAGCGCATTTGACACAATCACATGCGCCACGCCGGAGAAATCCTTGCTCAAACCGCTGAAAAAAACAGGAGGAAGGAATGTTAACGGTCGCAGAACTATGAGATACATCGGTGGCGGTCACAAGAGGATGTATAGGGTTATCGATTTTCTCAGGGATAAGGATAACTATAGCGCAACGGTCAAAACAATTGAATACGATCCCAACAGATCAGCCAGGATCGCTTTGGTTGTATACGAAGATGGAGAGAAGAGGTATATTATCGCACCTGAAGGTTTACAGGTAGGCCAGACAATCAGTTCCGGCAGCAATGCTGCCCCTGAAATTGGCAATACGCTTTTCCTGTCAGATATCCCTTTGGGAACCTTGATCCACAATATTGAGCTCAAACCGGGCAAGGGGGCGGCATTGGCCCGCAGCGCCGGATCTTATGCTCAATTATCCGCTCATGAAGGAAAATATGTTACTGTTAAGCTTCCTTCGGGCGAGACCAGGTTGATACTTGTCACCTGTCGTGCCACTATTGGTGTCGTGTCCAATGGAGACCATAATCTTGAAAAATCCGGTAAAGCAGGTCGTTCCCGTTGGCAGGGTCGTCGTCCCAGGGTTAGAGGCGTTGCTATGAACCCGGTTGATCACCCGATGGGTGGAGGTGAAGGTAAGGCTTCGGGAGGACATCCCCGCAGTCGCAAAGGTATCCCCGCTAAAGGATACAGGACCAGAAACAGGAAAAAGTATTCTGATCAACATATTGTCGAAAGAAGGAAAAAATAACTGATTTAATATGAGCAGATCGATCAAAAAAGGCCCTTTTATAGATTATAAACTCGAAAAGAGAGTTATTGATATGAACGAGAGCGGGAAGAAAACGGTAATAAAGACCTGGTCCAGAAGGTCTGTTATCTCTCCGGACTTTGTAGGACACACGATTGCGGTACATAACGGGAATAAGTTTATCCCTGTATATATCACAGAAAATATGGTTGGCCACAAACTTGGTGAGTTTTCCCCAACCCGTACTTTCAGGGGACACTCCGGCAATAAATAATCTGTAGTGTGAATATTGAAAAACAGTTGAAAAATGGGTGCAAGAAAAAGAAATAAAGCTGAGCAGAGAAAAGAGGCCGCAAAGACCGATTATCGGGCCGTACTGAGAAACTGTCCCAGTTCCCCGAGGAAAATGCGTATAGTGGCTGATCTCATCAGGGGGCAAGAGGTGAACAGGGCTCTTGATATTCTCAAATTCAGTCCGCAATTCGCCGCCAGAAAACTGGAGAAATTGTTAATGTCGGCTATTGCTAACTGGCAAGCTAAAAACGAGGATGTTAGGATTGAAAAAAGCAATCTATATGTTAAAACGATCATGGTTGATGGTGGTCGTTCTTTGAAGAGGCTGAGGACAGCTCCACAGGGAAGGGCCTATAGAATTAGAAAAAGATCTAACCATGTGACCTTGGTACTTGATAGTTTAAACAAAGAAGTTGAAAAGATAGACTAGAATATGGGACAAAAAGTTAATCCGATAGCCAACAGGTTGGGAATAATCAGAGGATGGGATTCCAATTGGTATGGTGGCGATGATTTCTCGGGAAAATTGGTTGAAGATGCCAAGATCAGGAAATATCTCGGCGCAAGGCTCGCCAAGGCGAGTATTTCGAAAATTGTCATAGAAAGAACCCTTAAGTTGATTACCGTGACCGTTAATACTGCCCGTCCGGGTATCATTATTGGAAAAGGTGGCCAAGAGGTTGACAAGCTCAAGGAAGAGTTGAAAAAGATCACCAAGAAAGAGGTGCAGATCAATATTTTCGAAGTTAAACGCCCGGAACTTGATGCCTGTATCGTTGCTAACAATATTGCCCGTCAGATAGAGGGCAAGATATCTTACCGACGTGCCATAAAAATGGCTATCGCTTCGACAATGAGAATGGGGGCAGAAGGTATTAAGGTTCTTATCTCCGGTCGTGTTGGCGGTGTTGAGATGGCAAGGACGGAAACCTACAAGGATGGCCGGATTCCACTTCATACATTTCGCGCCGATATAGATTACGCTTTGGCGGAAGCCCATACCAAAGTTGGTCTTATCGGAATTAAAGTCTGGATATGCAACGGCGAGGTTTATGGCAAGAGAGATTTGAGCCCGAATATTGGCGCAAAAAGTTCAAGACCGAAGAATCTCAGAAGAGGCCGTAAAAGCAGTAAATAAGAGTATTGAAACATTATAACAACATAGATTAGTCATGTTACAACCTAAAAGGACCGTTTACAGAAGATCCCAAAAGGGAAAAATGAAAGGCAATGCCCAAAGGGGCAATCAGTTGGTTTTTGGGTCTTTTGGCATTAAGGCAATGGAAGAATGTTGGATAACCGGTAGACAGATAGAGGCTCTTCGTCAGGCAGTAACCCGTCATATGAAACGTGAGGGTCAGTTATGGATCAGGGTTTTTCCCGATAAACCGATAACTAAAAAACCTGCTGAAGTCCGTATGGGTAAAGGCAAGGGCGCTCCTGAAGGATTTGTTGTACCGGTTACACCGGGCAGGATTATTGTGGAGGCTGAAGGTGTTCCATATGAGGTAGCCAAGGAGGCGTTGCGTCTTGGAGCTCAAAAATTGCCTATTCTCACAAAATTTATTGTAAGGCGCGATTACGTTGAGTAATATAATAATTGAATATCAATGAAGAATACAGAAATAAGGGAATTAAGCACAGCGGATCTTCTCGCGAGACTCGACACAGAGAAGATTACCTATACCCGTATGAAACTCAATCATGCGATAACACCGCTGGATAACCCTCAGAAAATTAAAGAGTCGAGGAAAACCATAGCCCGTCTTTTAACAGAATTACGTTCAAGGGAGTTGAACCAGAAAATCTAAATAGCCGAATACAATGGAAGAAAGGAATCTTAGAAAAGAACGCATTGGTGTCGTTGTCAGCAATAAAATGGACAAATCGATTACAGTTGCCATCAAGTGGAAGGAGAAACACCCCATGTATGGCAAGTTCATTAACAAGACCAAAAAGTTGATGGCGCACGATGAGACGAATTCTTGCAACATTGGCGATACGGTACGTGTAGCGGAAACCAGGCCCCTGAGTAAAAACAAAGCCTGGAGATTAGTAGAAATCATCGAAAGAGCTAAGTAATCATGATACAGCAAGAAACAAGGCTGGCAGTAGCCGATAATTCGGGAGCCAAAGAGGTATTGTGCATCAGGGTGCTGGGAGGTAGCAGAAAAAGATACGCTACAGTAGGCGATAAGATCGTTGTAAGCATTAAATCGGCCCTTCCATCAGGAGATGCGAAAAAAGGATCGGTAAGTAAAGCGGTCGTGGTCAGAACAAAAAAAGAGATTCGTCGCGCTGACGGTTCTTATATAAGATTTGATGACAATGCGGTCGTATTGTTGAACAACCAGGATGAAGTACGGGGGACTCGTATATTTGGTCCGGTAGCCAGGGAACTAAGGGATGGGTACATGAAAATTGTATCATTGGCGCCCGAGGTTTTGTAATGCTTAAATAGAGAACAATGCAGAAGAAGATAAATATCAAAAGAGGAGATACGGTTATGGTTATAACCGGTGAATCCAAAGGACAAAAAGGGCGTGTATTGAAAGTTATCCGTAGCAAGGATAGAGCTTTGGTTGAGGGAATTAACATGGTATCAAGACATACCAAACCGAACGCTAAAGCTCCGCAGGGTGGAATTATCAAACAGGAAGCCCCCATACATATTTCAAATATTATGCTTTTGGATCCTGCTTCAGGAATTCCTACCAGAGTTGGCAAGAGACTGAACGAAAAGAATAAATTGGTACGTTACTCAAAAAAATCAGGGGAGGAGATAAAATAATGTATGTAACCACGCTAAGTAAGAAGTATTCGGAGGAGATTGTTCCCGCGATGACCAAAGATTTTGGTTATAAAACTGTTATGCAGGTTCCGAGACTTGAAAAAATAGTGATTAACCAGGGAGTTGGCCAGGCAATAGCCGATAAAAAACTCCTTGAAACAGGGGTAAAAGAGTTGACGGATATAGCCGGACAGAAAGCTGTTCTGACTTATTCTACAAAAGATATCTCAAACTTTAAATTGAGGAAAAATATGCCAATTGGCATAATGGTTACCTTAAGGAAAGAGAGGATGTACGAGTTTCTTGAACGACTTATATCGGTGGCCCTTCCGCGTATCCGCGACTTTAAGGGTATCAACTCAAAACTCGACGGAAGAGGAAATTATACTTTAGGTATTGCCGAACAGATTATTTTTCCTGAGATCGATCTCGATAAAATAGAGAAAATTATGGGTTTGCAGATTACTTTCGTGACATCCGCGAACACTGATGAAGAGGCTTATGCCTTATTGAAATATTTTGGTTTACCGTTCAAAACATCTAAAAACTGATTTTATGGCAAAAGAATCAATGAAGGCCCGCGAAATTAAACGCGAAAGAATGGCTAAAAAATATGCTGCGAAAAGGGCTCAGTTAAAAGCGGAAGGCGACTATGTGGGACTTAGCCGCTTACCTAGGAATTCTAACCCAATAAGGCAACACAACAGGTGCAAGCTTACCGGTCGTCCAAAAGGGTATATGAGACAATTTGGCATAAGCAGGATAACCTTCCGGGAGATGGCTTCGTCAGGATTGATTCCTGGGGTTAAAAAGGCCAGTTGGTAATATTAATTAGAATTATGCACTATATAATATAAAATAGAGATGACTGATCCAATTGCAGATTTACTGACCAGAATAAGAAATGCCATTATGGCGGGTCATAAAGTTGTCGAGGTACCATCGTCAAAACTGAAGAAAGAGATCGCCAGGATACTTTTTGAGAAAGGCTATATTTTGAGTTATAAGGTCGTTGAGGATGAAGGAACTTTTCCGGTATTAAAGATAGCTCTCAAATATAACCCAAAAACAAAAATGCCCGCGATAAAGGCTCTAGGAAGAGTTAGCCGCCCCGGTCTTAGAAACTACGTAGGAGTGGAAAATATGCCCAGGGTTCTTAACGGCTTGGGTATAGCCATAATTTCTACTTCCAAAGGTCTTATGACCGATAAAGAGGCAAAAAAAGAGAATGTCGGTGGAGAAGTGTTGTGTTACGTATACTAATTTAGGAGGGAAACGGAATGTCAAGGATAGGAAAATTACCTGTAAACCTGCCAAAAGGTGTCACTGTTGATATCAGTGATACAAATTTGGTCAGCGTGAAAGGACCTTTAGGGGAATTGAGCCAAAAAGTGGACGCTGACCTGAAGGTTGAAGTTAAAGACAATCAGATTATAATTACCAGACCGTCGGATTCTAAAAATCACAAATCATTGCACGGTCTTTATAGGGCTCTTATTGCCAATATGGTATCAGGAGTATCTGAAGGGTATAAAAAAGAACTCGAACTTGTGGGTGTTGGTTATAGAGCCGAGGCTAAAGGACAATTACTTGAAATGAGTCTAGGTTATTCACATGATATTGTAATTGAATTGCCGGTTGAGGTTAAGGTTGAAACCAAAACAGAAAGAAGGAGCAACCCAATAATAACTCTCTCCAGTGTTGATAAGCAATTGATAGGTCATGTAGCCGCCAAGATCAGATCACTTCGTCCTCCTGAGCCTTATAAGGGTAAAGGTATCAAGTTTGTTGGCGAGACCCTTAGAAGAAAAGCTGGTAAGTCAGCTGCTGCTTCAAAATAACAGATAGGTTACATTGAATAGGAAGTATTGGTTTTAATAATAGAGGAGGCGGTAAATTGGCCGTCCCGGTAAAAAACAAAAAAATGGCCTTAACAAAATTAGAAAGAAGAAAAAGGATCAAACTTAGGATCCGTAAAAAAATAAGAGGCTCGGCTGATATTCCGAGGCTTGCGGTTTTTCGCAGCAATAAACAGATTTACGTTCAAGCAATTGACGATCTAAACGGAGTTACCATTATATCGGCCTCCTCCAAAGAAAAGGAGATTACCGACAAAGGCGCGGTGAACAAAACTGAGCAGGCTAATCTGGTAGGGAAACTCATAGCTTCAAAATGTAAGGAAAAAGGTATTGAGAAGATAGTCTTCGATAGAAGCGGATATAAGTATCATGGTAGGGTAAAATCATTGGCTGACGGTGCCCGTGAAGGCGGTCTTAAATTTTAATTGAATTATGGCAGAAGGTATAAGAAGAGTAAAAACCAGCGATCTTGAACTTAAGGACAGGCTGGTAAGCATACAAAGGGTTACAAAAGTGACCAAGGGAGGTCGTACGTTTAGTTTCTCGGCAATCGTGGTCGTTGGAAACGAAGATGGCATTGTAGGCTATGGCCTGGGGAAAGCTGGCGAGGTTACCACAGCTATTTCAAAGGGAATTGAAGATGCCAAGAAAAGCCTTATCAGGGTACCTGTTATCAATGGTACAATTCCTCACGAACAGGAGGCTAAGTATGGTGGCGCCCGGGTTCTTTTGAAACCTGCCTTACCCGGTACGGGAGTTAAAGCAGGTGGTGCTATGCGCGCTGTTCTTGAGAGCGTTGGCGTACGCGATGTTTTGGCCAAGTCAAAGGGTTCATCAAACCCCCACAACCTTGTGAAAGCTACTTTCGCTGCCCTTACCGAAATGCGCGACCCTATCGCTGTAGCACAACAGAGAGGTGTTACTATGGACAAAGTATTTAATGGTTAGAAAACAGTGATTACTATGGCAAAAATTCGTATAACCCAAGTTAAAAGCAAGATCAGAAGACCTGGAGTCCAGAAAAAAACTCTGGAAGCCTTAGGTATCCGTAAGTTAAATCATAGTGTTGAACATGAGGCTACTCCTCAAATTTTGGGAATGGTAGAAAAAGTTAGGCACTTGGTTGTCGTTGAAAATATTTAAGGAATAAACGTATTACAGATATAAAGTAATGGATTTAAGCAGTTTAAAACCCGCCAAGGGTTCAGTAAAAAAAGGTGTACGTCTTGGTCGCGGCCAAGGTTCCGGTAGAGGTGGCACCTCCACCAGGGGACATAAAGGAGCGAAATCGCGTTCAGGCTACAGCAAAAAGATAGGCTTTGAGGGTGGCCAGATGCCGCTTCAGAGAAGAGTTCCAAAATTTGGTTTTAAGAATATAAACCGGGTTGAATACAAGGGGATAAACCTCGGTACTCTCCAGAAATTGGCTGAATCGAACAATCTGGAAAAAATCGATGTAGATACCCTGATCGCTGCCGGGTTGGTAAACAAAAAATCCAAAGTAAAGATTTTAGGCAAAGGAACACTTGAGAAGAAACTTGAAGTTTCCGCTCATGCGTTCAGTAAAACAGCGGTTGAAGCCATAGAGGCCAGGGAAGGTACGGTGGTTATATTATAGCACCTATTTTGATCCATATTCCGAATTGAACGAATATTCGATTTGTGGATGTGCAGAATGAATTGCGGATAAAAATTATTATGAAACCCAAATGTAAAACAATATATCCCAAGTTTTTTGGAACAGACCGGGTACAGATGGGTTCCATCAGACAATTAAAACTAACTATATTCTGATGAAACGACTGATTCAGACAATAAAGAACATTTTAAAGATAGAAGATCTTAAGGCACGTCTCGGTTTTACCCTGATGATAATCCTTGTTTACCGTTTCGGTAAATATGTCACTTTGCCCGGAATTGATCCTTTACAACTTGAGAACCTTAGAAGACAAACCTCTTCCGGTATAATGGGCTTACTCGATATGTTCTCGGGAGGTGCTTTTTCACAGGCTTCGGTTTTTGCTTTGGGAATTATGCCTTATATCTCCGCTTCGATTGTCGTGCAGTTAATGGGAATAATTTTCCCCTATTTCCAGAAACTGCAGAGAGAGGGGGAGAGCGGTCGCCGCAAACTGAATCAGTACACACGTTATATCACTATTTTAATTCTCGCGTTGCAGGCACCAAGTTATCTTGTTAACCTGACATCACAACTTCCCGCTTCGGCATTTATCCTGTCAGGTACCTTTTTCAAAATATCATCAATAATTATTCTCACGGCAGGAACTATGTTTGTAATGTGGCTTGGAGAGAGAATAACCGATAAGGGTATAGGGAACGGTATTTCCCTTATTATAATGATCGGAATTATAGCCAGATTGCCACAGAGTTTCATATTTGAGGCTGGTACCAGAATGAACGGTGCGGGCGGAATGATAGCTTTGATAGTTGAACTGGTAATTCTGTACGCGATAATTCTGGGAACTATTTTGCTTGTTCAGGGAACTCGGAGGATACCTGTACAATATGCTCGAAGAATTGTAGGAAACAAACAATATGGTGGAGTCCGCCAGTATATTCCGTTAAAGGTCAACGCGGCCGGAGTAATGCCCATCATTTTCGCGCAGGCAATTATGATGCTGCCAATAATTATTGCCGGTTATTCAAATACCGGTTCCGGATTTATGCTGGCATTTACAAATATGTACGGATTCTGGTATAATTTGGTCACCGCCATACTTATCATATTGTTTACATATTTTTATACGGCTATTACCATTAACCCGGTTCAGATGGCCGATGATATGAAGAAAAACGGAGGTTTTATTCCCGGAGTCAAACCAGGAAGGAAGACGGTTGAGTTTTTTGACGACATAATGTCGAAGATTACACTACCCGGCTCAATATTTCTGGCGATAATCGCTATTCTGCCGGCAATCGCTGTCAAGGCGGGTGTTTCGCCGGAATTTGCCCAGTTTTATGGAGGAACCTCCTTGTTGATCCTTGTAGGAGTAGTATTGGATACTCTCCAGCAAATTGAAAGCCATTTGTTGATGCGCCATTATGATGGTCTGATGAAATCGGGCAGAATTAAAGGTCGCTCCGGCAGGGCATAAAATGATTGTTCTTTGTAATGTTACGCTTTAAGAATGAAAAAGAGGTAGAACTTCTCAGAAAGAGTAATCTTTTGGTTTCAATGGCTTTGGCTGAATTGGCGAAACACATTGAACCGGGAATTACAACATCTTATCTGGATTCTATTGCTGAGAGTTTCATTCGCGATAATGGTGCGGTTCCCGCTTTTAAAGGATATAACGGTTTTCCCGCTACTCTTTGTACATCATTGAATGATACGGTAGTGCATGGGATACCTTCCAATGAGGTATTGAAAGAGGGGGATGTTATTTCAATTGACTGTGGAGTGATATTGAACGGTTACGTTGGCGACAGCGCTTTTACTTTTCCTGTTGGCGAAATCTCCGAAGAAGCGGTCAAGTTACTTGAATATACCCGGACATCCCTTGAAGAGGGAATAAAAAAAGCTGTTGCTGGAAACAGGATAGGAGATGTTTCCCATGCGGTACAAAAAAAAGCTGAAAGTGGGGGATTCTCTGTTGTGAGAGAGTTTGTAGGCCACGGAATAGGCAAAAAAATGCACGAACCCCCTGAAGTACCTAACTTTGGAAGACAGGGAACCGGCTCCTTGATGAAAAAGGGTTTGGTTATCTGTATTGAACCGATGATCAATATGGGAGAAAGAGGAGTAATGATGCTGAGCGACGGGTGGACAATTAAGACAATTGACGGCAAGTATTCAGCTCACTTTGAGAAGGCTGTGGCTATTGACAAAGATAAAGCAGATGTATTGACGACATTTGAATATATAGATGAAGTATTAAAAGGAAAGTAACTTATGGCGAAAC
>DUOU01000200.1 GCA_012838685.1 Bacteroidota bacterium
AAAGGTCAAGGAGTTTATCAGCGGTATTCTTGAAAAATTCAAAGGACAGGAAAAAAGCATTTATTATGAGCCGATTCCGGCTCGTAAACAACAGCCACAGGAGCGTGAAAAACGCTCTAAAAATAAAGATTATGAAAGGTAGGAAAAAGACAATGGAAAAGACGATTTTTGAAGAAATGGGCGGCGCTTATGTACGACGGGGAGATTATAATCTCCCTTGCTTGTCCTTCCCCACCGAAAAAGAAAATAGACCTATCGGCGTATGGGGACGGCGACACCTGCGCTATCTCAAACAGCACCGCAAAGTGCTTTATACCAACCTGCTCACAAGTGGCAAGTTGAACAGTTATCTTGCCGACATTGACGAACAGGCTGAAGATTTGTTCTTTCGGCTGGTAAAGCAGATAGCGGAGCGTGAGGGGGTGACTGAGCAGCTTAAGGCGGAAAATCAAATAGAATGGGTTGGAAGAATGAATAACATACGCAGTAGAGCGGCGGAGATTGTAAATGCAGAACTGATTTTCCGTTAATATTTAATAGGCGGTATGACTTACGCCATACCGCCTACAATTTTAATTATTGTTTCTCATGGTAAAATACAATGTTTGATCAAATCTTCTTTCTGGCATTAGCCGATCTATATATCCCGGCTCTATGATTTGGTTTACAACATTTTTATTTAGCGCAAGGTTTTGAATTCTATCTGTAGTCACATATTTTCTCCACAATGAGCCGCCTACGGCAAACTCTTTATCTGTTTGATTGCCAAAAGCCATTTGTCGATAAATATCGACAACTCTTATCTTTCCAGATTTACTTAATTCCCATAGACACCTTGCTAATCTGGCGGAAGCTCTCATCCCTCGTCTCATGGTTTCAGCGGGTAAAGCGGAATTATCAAGAAATAAGCGAGAAAAGGCATAATCGCTCCATATCACTATATCAAATGCCTGTTCGGCCAGGATAGGAGATTGTCCTTGCGTTTTCCATAGCGTTTGCATTAACAAAGGCTTCTGATTCGTATAGTATTTAAGCTGAAAGTTATCAATGGCTTGGCATAGAGCGGGCATCTTATGAGTCATCTCATAGTCATTATCCCACATTTGTATAGAAGAACAAGCCTCTTCAAAAATCTCACGAATTTCTCTTGAGTGCTCTTTGATCGAATCAAACATTCCAAGCGCACAATAAGAGGTGGTCGCAGAACGAACTACAATCTCTGATCCCCATTTTTCTTCTGGCAACACACTCGTCTGAGAGGTTGGGATTACAGTTAATTTAACCTCTAATGGAGAGAGATAGTTTCCCTCGGTGTCCTTTACAACTAAATCTATACCATCGATAGGATCAAAAGAATATTGCTGATATGGTGCATACACAGATTCAAAGCTAAAATATAAGTCTTGCGGTTTTTTATCGCCGCAGTTAAAGACCTCGTTTAATGAAATTTCTTGCGGTCTGACAATTAGTCGATCATTTTCGGCTGACAGCGTAATATAGATAGCCTTAATGCCATTGTCTAACATATAACATGCCGTAGCTGTTGGAAAACTTGAATTAAAACAATTTTTCCCCCAATGGTCGTCTACTGTTCGATTGGAATGAAATATCCCATATAATCCATTCGCCATAACAAATTCCCCTATCATTGTTGACGTCAAATACTTGACGTCAACGCAATCTTGTGCTATAATAACATCGTATAAACCGTTTAATTATAGCATTTTTCATGGCTTTTTTCAAGTGGAGGTTGACTATGAAAGCAGTAGATTTGTTTGCAGGTTGCGGTGGGATGTCGCTTGGTTTCCAAAACGCCGGATTTAATATAGTCGCTGCGTTTGAGTTTTGGGATATAGCTGCGGAGTGTTATGAAAAAAACTTTAATCATCCGGTTTTTCGCACGGACTTATCGGATGTAGATTTAGCTATTAAGCAAATTTCTGCTTTTTCTCCAGATTTAATAATTGGCGGCCCACCCTGCCAAGATTTTTCTCATGCGGGAAAACGCATTGAATCTTCTCGTGCAAGCCTTACGGAGTCTTATGCCCAAATAGTCAGCAATATTCATCCGAAGTATTTTGTTATGGAAAATGTAGACCGTGCAGAAAAAAGCCATGCTTTTGAAAAAGCAAAAACTGTTTTTAAGAATGCAGGTTATGGCTTGACGCAGATGGTTTTGGACGCAAGCAAATGTGGCGTTCCTCAAAAAAGAAAACGATTTTTTTGCATTGGAGCATTAGGCAAAGACGATGATTTTATGCGGGATATACTTATAAGTGGAATCCAAAGCAAAGAAACTACGCTACGGGATTACTTTGGAGACACCCTTGATTTTGAATTCTACTATCGTCATCCAAGAAATTATAACCGTAGAGCCGTGTTCTCTATTGACGAACCGGCTCCGACAATGCGAGGGGTTAATAGACCGGTCCCTAAAGGTTATCCCGGTCATCCAAACGATGCTTGTCCTATATCGGATAATATCAGAGCTTTAACTACTCTTGAACGCTCTTTAATTCAAACTTTTCCCGCTACATTTAGGTGGTGCGGCAATAAAACGGAAATGGAACAAATGATCGGGAACGCAGTTCCTGTAAAATTGGCCGAATATGTAGCGTCAGCTTTGCAACAGTATATTAAGTCGGAAGAACAAGTTGAAGCCAATAAGGATTCTTTCGTGGATTGGTTAGTACATTTTCAGCACTATTCTCAGCGTTCTGCAAGCGATACTCTTTCGAGAGTGCGTCGGGCGGATAAAATGTGTCGTTTAGATGGCGCTCCAAATGATTTTTACTTCTATACTTTGCAGCAGACAAAGGAGTATAACGAATTATCCGTTTCCGTTCGCTCGCAAATAAAACGGGCCTTATCGCTGTATAATAGTTTTATTACGCAGAGCAGCGCTTCGTTATAAATAACGCTATTCTGCATAAGGGAAGTAAGAATTATGGCGGATGTATTTGATGATAAAAAACGCTCAGAGATAATGAGCAGGGTGCGCTCTAAAAACAATAAGTCCACGGAACTCAAGCTGATACAAATTTTCAAAGAGAATGGAATAATAGGCTGGAGAAGGAATTATAAAGTTAAAGGACATCCTGATTTCGTTTTCCTTGATAAGAAAATTGCTATATTCGTAGACGGATGTTTTTGGCACGGACATGATTGCAGAAACACCCGCCCCGCAGATAACGCTGAGTATTGGATTAAAAAGCGAGAGCGCAATATGAAGCACGATCAGGAAATAACTGCTTTATTTGAACAGAGAGGTTGGACAGTTATTAGGATTTGGGAGTGCGAGTTTAAGAAAAAGAAGAGGGAATTACTTTTGAAAAAACTTGCCCCGTGTTCGAAAAATGTTAATAAAGCGGAGGAACAGTAGATGCAGGTGCCTTCATCAACTAAAACCGAACAAAGAGCGGTAAATGCGTTAGAAGCCATAATTGATGAACATTCAACGATGGTTCATCAGTTTAATGGTAACGATAAAGAAATGTCGTGGGATGGATATATTTGGCTGTATAAAAAGAATGATGGCGCTCAATCAAAATCAAATTTTGACGGTAGAGTGTCTGTTCAAATTAAAGGTCATAACGATCCTCAACATAAATTTTTGAACAACAAAAAGATTTCCTATCCTGTTGCGCTTGGCGATTTGAAAGCATATGCTACTGAAAAAGGCGTGCTCTATTTCCTTATTTTTTTGGATAGTAATCAAAGAGAAATATTCTATGCTTCGCTGTATCCGTCCAAAATCGCCGATTATCTTGAGGCTGCTCAGAAGAAAGGTAATTCAGGTACATATAATATTCCGTTTTTGAAGTTAGAAAAGGATGCGAAAAAATTATACATAATCGCAAAACAATTTGACGATGAAGCAAAAAAACAAGGGTCTGCTTATACTCCTTTAGTTCAGGATCGGATTAGAAGCGATGATTTTGATAAAATCAAAAGTATAACCTTAACCGTAGTAGGGGCTAAAGATTCATACAACGCATTATTGCGATTATCTTCCGGTGATATTTGTTTGTATGGGAAAACGGATGATGATAAGTATCCGAGACCTATGGAGTGGATTGATAAGTCTACCTTTTTTATCGGAAAAGATGTTAATCAAAAAATATCTGTGGGAGAAGAAGTGTTTTATACCCAATATAAGTGTATAGCTGATTCAAACGGCGGTATGGTTTTGGTTGTAAGTCCTAATTTAGAAATACGGCTGACAGAAAACAAGTTCAATTTTAAGATTCAGACTTCCTTAAAAGAAGTAAGTCGTGATGCTCGATTTTTATTGGGGCTTAAAAGCGCCAATTCCTTTATTATCGAGGGGCATAGTTTCCAATATACGAATCTGAATATACCCCTTGAATTTGAAAAACAGCTCAGATATATTGTTGATTTGTTCAATACATTAAAAATGATTGATTTTGATGTGAATATTAAACTTTCAGATTGTACTGATGGGCAACAAACACAATTAGTAAAACTTGTGAATTTGCGGTTAGGAGCTTATAATAGCCAATTACAGGATGGACTGAGCAAGTACATTTGGAAGTTTGGAGATAAATGCGTTCCGTTACTAATATTGAAAAAAGATAATGAAATTGAATTAGCTAATTCTGTGTATACAAATAAGTTTGCAATTTTTCTACCGTGCAGTGAGAGTAAAAACAAAGAAGGGTATCGCTTTCCGATATTTGTATATCACGATGTAGATGTTCTTGCCAATCTTTATTATTATGATTACGATGCTTTTAGGTCTCAAATAGACAACGCAGAGATAAACGAAGTTACATCCGGGGCGTTGCTAGAATGCGTGTTAATTATGATAAATGTTTTTGATCGTAATTCTGACTCGCATTTTCTTGTTTTAGCTGAATATTTACTTCAGCTATTAGAACCTTTTATAACAGAGGAACTGATTCTGTTAAATCGGCTTCAAATCAAAAAAAGAACTGGTGAATTTAATAAAGACGATCTTGATCTATTGAATAAAATCGATAGCGACGAGATACATATTCTATTTGGAAAATATGTGTTATTAGGCGATAAGACAAAAGCTCAAATATATTTCAAGCGGTTTTCTGATGAAGATCAATCAAGATATAAAGGCTTTCCCATTTATAAATTATATAGCCAATTATGATATATTGGGGAAAAGTCATTGCCGAACAGTATAAAATTGCCTATAATTAGAAATAGCATATATAGTTATTATCCGCAGTTACAGAGCGAGTGTTATCAATCCTGATAACAAACTGATAACATTAGCCCGTATAGGCAGGATAATATGGATATATCAAATAATCAAAAGCACCATGAATACGGCAGAGAATAATCTCTAAACAAAATTGATTAGGCTTTGTCGAGTGGGAATGATAATAATCAGCTTTCATCTTTTTTGATAACAGAAGTATCAGTACCGGGTGCAGAGGCATCGCTATGGTAGCAGATGTGTCGCTGCCCGGAGCAGAAGTAACACTGTCAGGGG
>DUOU01000201.1 GCA_012838685.1 Bacteroidota bacterium
CAAGGCCCCGCCCGGTGTGCTACTCCAATCTGTCAAAGAACAAGGCCCCCGAGGGCCCCGGAACGCGGCCGGCGAAAAAAAACGCCGCGCTTCCCCGGGGAAGAAAAAGGGGCGGTAAAGATAACCATTCTCCCGTTCCCGCGCAACAAAATCGGGACGTTTTTTCGCGGCCCCCGCCATCCCCGAGCCCAAACACGCCGGCCGCGACGCCCGTCCCAAACCCTCCGACCCAAAACTCGGGAACCGAAAGAGGCGCGAAGATACCAACCATAAAAATATTTCCAAATATTTTTGGGAAAATTTTTTGATTAATTTTATTTCTTGATTAACCTACTGTCCAGCAATTCTATAATGGTAGTTTTACTGTGAAGCCCAGAGGCCAAAAAAGCAAATATTTGAAGAAACAGTCCGAAAAACAGATAAAAAAAGAGACTGTTCCCGGAAAAACGGGTCTTTATTTTGATCTCGCCTGCCTGAACAAAATATTCCATACAGAGACAAAAAAGTATCTAAAATCCGTAAGAATTGGATTCTTGTCGTATGAATCCAGATATTTTATCTCCGAAGCTTGGATCGCCTCCAGATCTTTTGGCATATCATAATAAAAGGGGGGGATCAGTCCCGGCTTGTACCTAATTCTCCTCTCCCGTACCTTTTCATCGTATAAACCAAAATAATGGCTGCTCAGGGGTCTGACACCCACAAGTTTCAGCTCCCCTTTGAAGAAATTGATAAACATCGGAAACTCGTCCAGCCATATCTTCCTGCAAAACGATCCCAGAGAGGTGACCCTGAAATCATTATTGAATTTGCCACCTGTCTGTATATCGCTTTGCCTGTAGACATAATCCTGGATGTATTCGGAATAGGGGTGCATTGTCCGCATCTTGAATACCTTTATTGTAGCCCCATCTTTGCCAATACGCGGCAAAGCGATTATAGGGCTGCCCATATTCTCCTTAATAGGCAAGGGTTCGGTTTTTTTGCTCGCCTCTATGAACAACAGATCACCAATAAACCTTTCATTCATTATATCGAACCCCCCCCTGCAGGCTCTTCCCAGGGCCTCTGCCCTTGAAATCACCATATTGGTTCCGTCTGAAAAAAGCCTGTGCAGTTTCCGGGTATACCTCATCTTTGGAAAGACCCTGTTGAAAATAAAATCGATAAAATAGACCATATAATTGATAACTGGAGGATATTTGTCCAAAATCACCGATTTTCTCTGATTTTTGGTCTCCACGCAATACAAAAACAGTCCGCCGGTCTCAAGTTTAGCGTTGACAGCGTTAATAAATTGATCCAACCTCCGGATATCGTTTATTTTATGAAGGTTTATGATGCCTTTATATACCTTTTGGGGCAGTGTTTTTATATTAAAAAGATTGACAGTGGACATCACCGCGATACCATCGGTTAGCTTTGACCCTATCATATTAATAATATCCAACGCTGTCTCCCTCCCCAATTCACTCTCTATTGTATCAATGATTTCCCCGTCAACCTCTATGTTCTGTTGGATATTGTCGGAGTTTGTCCTGATCTTTTCAACCAGTTCGTATTCGGAGGGCATCGACTTATGGCGTATATACGACTCTTCCAGGGTGTCGCTCAACTGTGCTTTTCTAAACAAAAAAATGAGACTTCCCGTTATCAGTTCAAAAACTGTGGCCACCAAAACAGTTCCAAATACCATAATCCTCGATAAATCCAGCTCACCCGATCCGAACAGAATTATCATGGTCGCCCCAAAAGAGATCAGGTTCGAGATTACCACCTTTATAAAATAAGAGGTATAATTTTTTGCTTTCCTGCCCGGAGCTTTTCCATTGATGAGAGAGGTCAGCAACCAAATTGAGGCCAAAACCAGGAAATAGAGGAGATGGGAGGCTATATAGGTGCGAACAGATGACTGCTTGTACCACGCCATCAAAACAAAAGCGACAAACAGCAATACCAGATCAGTGATATAAAATAGTAGATATCCCGCCTTTTTTCTGTCCATATTGTTCATTGATATTGGGACGCAAAGTTATAATTTATTGATAAAAAGCCGCAAGAATATGTTTTAACCGAAAATTACCTTACAATTGGCGGCAAACTGATCAAAAATTGCCCAAATTAATGAATAAGTGTTACTTTTGGAAAGCAAAAAATAAACGAATGAATATCCTGGTAATTGGTTCCGGAGGACGAGAGCACGCCTTTGTCTGGAAATTGGCGCAAAGCAAAAAAATTGATCATATTTACATCTGTCCGGGGAACGCCGGCACGGGTGGAATAGGCACCAATCTTTCCATAGAAGTAAATGATTTTCGCGGCATTAAACAGGCGGTTATCGATTACAATATAAAGATGGTAGTGGTAGGTCCGGAGATACCTTTGGTTGGGGGGATACATGACTTTTTCCTGAACGACGACATATTAAGGGAGATACCGGTGATAGGTCCCACCAAGAGGGGCGCGATGCTGGAGGGCAGCAAAAAGTTCGCCAAGGAGTTCATGGCCAGGCACTCTATACCAACAGCCGCATATAAAAGCTTTTCGCCGAACGAGATTCCGGAGGCGTATGAGTTCATGAAAAGCCTTGACCCGCCATATGTTATAAAAGCCGACGGCCTGGCCGCCGGAAAAGGGGTCCTGATACTGGATGATATTGAGAAGGCGAAAATTGAGATCGAAACAATCTTTGGCGGCAAGTTCGGTACCGCCGGCGATCTGATAGTCATTGAGGAGTTTCTCCCGGGCATAGAGTTATCCGTTTTTGTCATAACTGACGGAAAAACATATAAACTTCTTCCCGAGGCGAAAGATTACAAAAGAATTGGCGAAGGTGATACCGGTCTGAACACCGGCGGCATGGGAGCCGTATCACCCGTAATGTTCGCCGACGAACCGTTCATTGCCAAGGTAACGGACAGAATCATCAAACCCACGATAAATGGGCTTAAAGAAGAGGGGATTGATTATAAAGGGTTTATCTTCTTTGGGCTTATAAATGTAAAGGGAGATCCCTATGTCATCGAGTATAATGTCAGGATGGGCGATCCGGAAACGGAAGTAGTTATCCCCCGAATAAAGTCGGATCTCTTTGATCTTCTGGAGGGTGTGGCCGAGGGGAATCTCGAGAAAAAAAGAGTCGAGGTGGACAATCGTTTCGCGACCACTGTGATGATGGTTTCCGGGGGGTATCCCGGGGATTACGAAAAGGGGAAGGAAATTTTTGGCTTGGAACAGACAGATAAACTTAATTCCGTGGTTTTTCATGCCGGCACGAAACAGTCGGGCTCCAGGATAGTTTCATCCGGAGGAAGAGTGCTTTCCGTAACCGCCTGGGGCGACACTCTCGACGATTCTTTGAGAGAATCCTATAAGAACATAAAAATGATCTCTTTTGAAAACAGTTACTACAGAAAAGATATAGGCTTTGATTTTGACCGTAGATGATCCTGAGATTCTTCAAACGGAACCTGCCCAACAGAATGTTGGTGATATTCATATTGCTATCTGTGATGTGGATACCGACATTTTTCAACACCTCGTTGCCGATTGTCACTCCAAAAAATCATATGCCATTGTACGCGTTACTTTACAAATTTATCGGAACGGGGGAGATTGTATCGACAATCACTTCGTTTATTATGGTTGTCGTTATCCTGGGCATGATAATATACTTCAACACAAAGGATTTCTTTATCAACCAGCGTACTTTATTGCCGGCACTGTTTTATGTGCTTTTAAATGCCATCATACCTTCCAATATGTCGCTTAACCCCGTTTTGCCATCTGTTATATTTCTTGTGACAGCAATAATACGGATCATGGATTCATATAAAAAACAGGGTGTTGCCAACAACTATTTTGATGCCGGCATATTAATAGGTGTAGGGACATTGTTCTATGCCAATCTGATTTGGTTCGGACTGCTCCTTTTCATCGGGATTTTCCTGCTCAGGACAGTTACCCTTAAAGAGATCGCGATAGCACTGATCGGTTTGGCCACTCCATTCCTTATAACCATATCATTCCTTTTTCTGAGCGGATCGGATATTGCCGGGTTTATCGCGACCATTAAGTCCAATCTTTTCATGAAAACCGAAATCCCCGGTAATACCCTCTCCTTGTCATCAATTATCGCTTTAGGTTATTGTGGTGTCTTGATTTTGATAAGTATAATCGATCTGGCCGTAAAAATTGACATGAAGAAAAACCGTACCAGGAACACCTTCTATCTCTTTTTATGGGTGTTGATAATATCTATACTGCTCTTTTTTCTCCTAAAGACTGTCTCCTTTGAGATAATGTGGATAGCTACCGTCCCCCTGAGCTTTTTTCTGGGACACTTTTTTATTTACACCAAAAGAAAGGTATTGTCCGATATTTTGATCTATGGGATGGTGTTTGCCGCTATAATGGTACAACTTTCCCCTTTTATTTCCTGACCATCGACACTACTCCGATGCCCAGGCCGGCTTCTCCCCGATAAAAGTCGTAGCAGATCTGGTAAATTCCGCTACGGTTGCAGACAAAATCTATTGAGGAGTATATTTTCCCGCTTTTCTCGTCGTAGGAAGAGAGTACCACACTATTATTCTCGTCCTTGATCGTTATGATCAACTGGCCCTGTGAGTTGGCATCATTGCACATCGTGAACCTGTATTTGGTGTTTTTCCACAGGGACATCCGCTCTTTATATCTTAACTCCCCGGTATCGGTACCTTTGCCCAACTGAACCTTAAAATCCTTCAGGTATTTAGCTCCATCACCTATGTTCATTACGCACGATGATACCAAAGGATCCTGTGATTGCGCGTTAACCAACATACAGGATGAACATGCTACCATAAGGATAAACAATATCTTCTTCATACTAGTCATCTGAAATCAGTTTATCTCTAACTTTTTTTGTGACCGCTATAATCTCTTCTAACTGTTGATCGGTCATCTCCACTTCGCTTGTCTCGGTTTGCGTCACCACCAAGGCCCCATTGACCTCTTCACTTATGGGATCGCCCATGGTAAATGTTATGTTCACGCCCCGAAATGCCGACTTTATCTCCTCAAGATAGTCGCAAACATTTCCAAATTGGGGATCCCTATTGCAATAGGGAGCCGCAAGCAACATCAAATCGTTCAAAATAATCTTCTGCTCACCTATCCTGTCCCTCAATATTGGATCAGGATATTCATTTACAACCTGTGTTGCCAGGTATTGCCCCTCAAGCCATACGCCAATAATCATCAACGCCGAGAGGTGTCCCCTGTCATTGTTCCTCAAATATTCATCTATTTGGGTATATGAATCTATGGACAAAAAAAGCAGTGAATCAAGATCATTTTTGTTAAGCGACAACCGTTTTATTGTCTCAAAATCAAAAAACTGTCCCACACTTATCTCTTCCGACAACTTCTTGATAGAAGATAGCATATTAACCGACGTCCCGGTCATCCCGTACATATTCAGGTAACCAAGATCAGCCCCCAGGATTCCAAGGGCAAGGGCTTTCTCGTTCGCTGTTGCCCTTTTGTTCGGATCTATTGAAGAGGCAAGATATGAAGATGAAAAGGGTACATCCAGCATCAACAACAGATTGGCCATCTCCACCGGAGAGGCGATGTTTCTGGATATATCCGCTATCGCTTCGGCGCTCAGTTTCTCTGCCTCCTCCAGAGGGATAGCGTCATTTTCGGGGAAGAAAAAATCCCCCGATTTTCTGGAAGTATTTCTGCACGAAAAACCGATAGACAAATATATCAGCAGAATTATCAATAACTTATCTTTCATCCGTATAAAATATAAAACTAAAAATCCATTTAACCTAAAATATAATCCGCGACCCCATACACCCCGCTAAATATGGATTTTATCTTTATGTTTCGCGAATATACCAAGAAATATTGTAAACCAATGTCCCGTGAAATTTTTTCGCATCCTTTTAATTTCAAAAAACCTTACCGCCTTGGCAAATAAATCGAAATGCAATACAAAGGCCAAGATAATATTGACGAAAAGCACAAAAACAAGGTTGAAGGTGAAAGTATCAATTTTTAGGCCAAAAAAATATTTGTTCGGGGCATAAAGATGGGCGCTAAAGTGGGGTCCCCTTTTGATAGGTGGATCCAGATAAATTGGATCAACATTTTGAACTATACTATTATCATGGACCAATAGTTTGTTCTTTTCATAATATTTTGTGACCACCTCCTCAAGTTTATAGTTGAAATACCTCTCCTGGTAGTAATCAACTTTATCCCTGTTCAACATGTAAAAGGAATCTCTGGCATCGCTGATTTTATTGGAGTAATTTCTGAAAAGATCATAAGCCTCGTTCAAATATGTAAGGGTGATACCCGCGACCTCGGTATTGAACTCTTCGGGTGACAAAAACTCCTTCCAATCGAAGGTTGGAATAAAGTCATATTGTTCCATAACCCCGATCTCGTTGACCAACAGTTTCATCAATGGCTCAACGGTAGTTACATAGGAGCGTTCTTCCCCCTCTTTTTTGTCGATATAGGCCAATCTACATGTTTCAAGCGCTTTTTTAAGTTCAGGTATCCTGTATACGCTGTTGAAATCGGCGTTGCTTATCTTTTTCTGGAGATCGTAGTGGGTATCTCCTTCGATATTATAAACTATTCTGCTATATCTGTTGTTCTTGAACTGGGCGACCATCAGGGCCTCATATGTCCATTTGGTTGGGATAAATTCCGCTATCAACGGTACCTTGTCAACGTGGCTTATCTTTCTGTTGAGCTTATCGTAAGGAAACATGGCCCCGCTCAACACCATCATGGGTATAATCAACAGGGGTATTACCAGGTATATCGTAATTACTGAATTAAATCCTGACGAAATTATCAACCCCAGCATATTGGCCGCTAAAGAGGTCACAAAATATGCCAACCAGTACTCGAAAAAAAGTCCATGCAGTTCCAATACGAAGTTGGCCGTTATCACGAACAGAAATGCCTGTACGGCCGAGATAATGGCCAGTATCAAAATCTTTGAAGAAAGATAACTTCCCCTGCTCAGATTGAGGTATCTCTCCCTTCTCAAAATATTTCTGTCTTTGAATATCTCTTCGGCACTTATAATCATACCCAGGAAAATAGCCACAATGACCGTCATAAAGATATAAACCGGGATATTCTCGTTTTCAGCGAAAATATATCTGCTGGAATCCGGATCAGCGATATATTTTATCAAAAACGGCAACAACAGTCCAAGTATCGGAGCCTCCAACAGTGTAATAACAAGATACTGGGTATTGGCAATTTTTGTTTTAATGTTCCGTTCGAAATGGATTTTCATCTGTTCGAAAATTGTGGGTATTTTCAGGTTATTATGGGGCAGTTCCTTAACATCGGTGACCGATTTCATTTTATGGTAACGCCTGAAGGCCTGCGACCACTCCTGTGGCGAGACTTTCCGTTCTTCGGTATATTGGCCGAACCCATCAATCTTTTGGGCCTCAATAATTTCAAAGATGGCTTCCGGGGTAACGTTCCCGCAGGTCGGACATTCTCCCTGACTCGCGTTAATCTGGGAGTCAAGTGTTCTGAAGTAAACCACGGCATCTATAGGATTGCCAAAGTAGGCCATTGATCCCCCCTGATCAAGAATAATGACCTTGTCAAACATCTTGAATATCTCCGATGATGGCTGGTGAATAACGCTGAAAATCAACTTTCCCTTTAACGCGAGGTATCTAAGAACACGTATTAGAAGTTCTGAGTCGCGGGACGACAATCCTGAAGTGGGTTCATCCAGGAACATTATCGACGGTTCCCTGATCAAAGATATGGCAATGTTCAGGCGCTTCCGCTCCCCACCACTGATAACCTTGTTGTAAGAAGAGCCAACTTTCAGATCCTTTTTTTCCAACAGTCCCAGACCTGATAGTATACGGTTTACCTCGCTGACTATCTTCTCTTCGCTCAAGTCCGCTAAAGACTGGCGCGCGGCGTAGTAGAGATTTTCATACACGGTGAGATCTTCAATCAGCATATCGTCTTGTGGAACATAACCCATTACCCCCTTTAGTTGGTTGTTCATCCCTTTTTCCCCATAAAGCTCTATTCCATTTACTTTTACCCTACCGGCAGAGGGTTTTTGTACCCCACAGAGCAGGTTGAGCAGTGTGGTCTTTCCGGATCCGCTTGCTCCCATAATTCCCACAAGTTTGCCTTCATCGACCGAAAAACTGATGTCATCGATAGCTTTTACCCCGTCGGAAAATTCATATGACAGGTTTTCAACCACATAAGATAATTTATACGCTGTGCCGGCAAGAAACCATGCCCTGACATCGCTATAGTAAATGACATCTCCATTGAGTGACTTCAATGTGCTGCCTCTGCCCAAAACATATATAAACATTGGATCGATAGGCAATCCGTTCAGGAAGAGTGGCTGATCGGAAATATATTTGACGAAATAGGTCTCAACACTCTCTTTCCGAAGAAAAGCTATATTAAATCCCTCATAACCACTTATTGTCAGTTGTTTGCCTATCCTACATTGTCCTTCCCCGCCGCATAGCGTCAAAATAAAGGGGTCTTCAAACTCTTCGGGGCTATGTCCCCCAACAAATTTTTCTATAGATTCAACCTCTTCCCGGGATATATTCAAGAGCTTGGCTATCGTATGCATAACTTCCCTCCTCTGGGGAGTGATATGACCATCAGAATAGACCATCTCGTAAAATCGTATAATACCGGTAACTTTCTTCTCCTGATCAAATACGCGGACAACTTTCCTGCATATTTCGAAAATTTGCACGGAGTCCTTGACATTTATAGGCTTCTGATCTTTTTCACCACGGCCCGCCGAAACGGGTCCCGCATATTTGTCGAATATCTCTAGGTAATTTTCTATAGAACCGCTCTGCAGCCATTTTTCGAGAAGATTAATAACATACTTCCGCTCACTCGCTTTCACGCCACCGTCCTGTTTAAGGATAAGACCGGCCAGTTGCATCAATGCGCCCAATGTCCCCTCGCTCATAATAGCATCATGATACATAACTTCTACTTTAATATGTTACAGACAAAGCCAAAATACAAACATAACATTTCTTACGAATTTTGGTGTACAAATTTTTTACGAATCCATCCCGGCACTATTAATGCTCCTATTAACAGGTAAGGATAATAGCTGATCAATCTCCATATTATTGCTATGGCCAATGCGAGGCTCCCCGTATGGAGAGGATCTCCGGGAATGGTATCCGAAATAAATCTGCCCAGGATTATTTCGGCGAAACCGCTGCCTCCGGGCGTGGGGCTGATTATCATCATTATCCATGTCACCAATTGTCGGGCAAATATCAAAAAGTGCTCCTTCACGTTAAAAAAAGCCAGAAGAATGGCGTTTACGACCCAATATCGAGAGCTCCAGGACAAAAAGGTGGCCAAGAAGGCTTTTAACCAAAAACTTATCGGCTGGTCCTTAAACTCTTCCGAAGAGGCCACTATATCGTCACCCGCCTTTTCAGCCTTATCTTTCCACCGTCTTAAACCGGGAAGCTTAAATAAACCTATAAGCACTTTCTTGATGCTGGAAGGGTTGAAAAAGAGACCATACCCTACCAACAAAACCCAAAGCAATATTATTATATAGCCTATTACGGCGACAATTATCAGATTGTTCATCAATTGGGCTCCCGTTGCCACCGTTGCCGATGAAAAAAGCACTTTTCCCCCCACTATGGCCAGGATCAACGGAAACATCAACACAAAATATAGCTCATCCAGAAAAGAGGTGGCCAAAACTACCGCTGTACTTTTTCCCACGGACAGTCCCTCCTTGTGTAAAAAGATAACCGCGAACGCGGTACCTCCAACTGTTGAGGGAGATATCGCCGAGGTGAACTCCCATAGCATGATTATCCTGAATGCTTGTAGCCAATTTATCGTTTTGCCTGTCAAGTATCTGATTCTCAAAATATAACCAAGGTCTCGTCCAACCATAAACAACCAAGCCACAAACAACCAAAAGAGCGATCGCCATGTGAACTCCAACATACCGATAGTTGTGTTGTCAATTTCCCTGAAAATCAACAGGGCAACAACAGCGAGGCCGATAAGAACCGGCATAATGATCTTTCCGGGATGAAGCTGACGCTTGATCTTTTCCTGGACGCTGTCGGTTTTATTTTTGGATTGATCCTGATTCACTGAACCAAAGTTATAAATAAAACAATACCTATTGGGTCATATTAATTTTGCCTATCCGGGTCCATCAAAAATTTGGCCATTTTTATAAGGCGATTTTTTACAAGCCTCCTCTTCAATAAACCCGCTCTTTTCCAATGTCCCTTTTGCAATGCTTTGTTATATCCAATATTTTCAAAACTCCACTGGCGAACATGACAAACATAAAGAGCGGATTGTTAAAATTGGCTCAACAACAAAAAAGCAGCCACATCTCTGTAACTGCTGCTTTCCGTGGAGATTAGGGGAATCGAACCCCTGACCTTTTGACTGCCAGTCAAACGCTCTAGCCAACTGAGCTAAACCCCCATCATATCAAAACCTTAATTTCTCAAGGAAAACAATATCCGAATGAAGGATTTTAACGCCGCAAATGTAATAATTATTTTAAATCCTACCAACGAAGAGATTTGATTGAAATTATATGACGCTATTTTGTAACTTTATCGCCCTAAAAACCGACAAATTATATTGACCCCATAATTGCGCAGTACCTCTAAATATGATTAAGAATAATGATAAAATTCCTTCATTCGACGAAATCGTTTTTGAGTCGAGGAACAAGGAGTATGGGGCATATA
>DUOU01000202.1 GCA_012838685.1 Bacteroidota bacterium
TGTGGAGACATAAACGCCCGAGGATTTACCCTGCAGCGCTTGCGCGAAGGTGACGGTTGCTGATTCAGCGAGTGACTCGGCTGTTACCACGGACACGGAACCGGTAATGTCTCTCTTGGCCTGTGTACCGTAACCAACAACTACAACTTCGTCGAGCTGTTGCACATCCTCAGCGAGAACAATGTTGATAGTTCTTTGGTTGCCAACAACTACCTCCTGTGAAATGTATCCTATAAAGGAATACGAAAGAACGGAGCTGGTACTCGGAACTTCGATGGTATAATTACCATCAATATCGGTGAGGACACCAATAGTTGTTCCCTGTACCACAACGCTTACACCGGGAAGACCGAAGTCAGTATTGTCTGTAACCTTACCAGATACGGATACCTGGGCCGACAGACTGAAACTGACCATTAATGCAAGCATCACCATACACAATGTTTTTAAGACAGTTTTAATGCCTTTTTGGTTAGTTGGTAATTTCATAATCAATAAATATGTTTAGGATTAAACAAAACACATGATAAGCAAAGTGCCCACCATGTATTAAATTAACAAATTGTTTTTGTGGTTGGGGGGAATCCCCGTGGGACTGTTCCCCATGATAGTGGTTAAAATCTGGCTTACGTCATAGGCATTGAGATTTAAGTTTTTAGTTAATATTGATTTATTCATTTATTTCTACATATTGCCATTTCACGATATAGGGTAAAAATGGAGCATCATTTGAAGTGACAATATAAATATTTTTTAACATTAAACATAACTTCATTTCAAAAAAAATTTAACAAAAAATTATTATAATTCAATGGTATTATTAATTCCTTGAACATCTGAGTATTATAACAAGAATATCAAAACATTCAGTTGCCCAATTAATAAAAAAATTAACATTTAAAAGTGGATAAATCAAATATAATTTGATCTTGTGCTTGATTAAAAAGGCGTTTTTTAACATTTGTCCCCAGACAACAAGGTTTATATCGTTATAAATTAACGGTACATCGGGGGAAGATAAACGGGCAGATACGATACCCTGATTTTTTTCTCCGACAATATGGCCCAAAAGCGGGCATAACTACTCTCTTTCCGGATAAACAACCCTGACATGGTGCATATTTGAGAGCATCCTTTTGAAAACACTTTTTATGTCCGACATATCTTTATAGGTGAGGGGAACTTCGGAGTATTGGCCATCCTGCTCCTGCATAAAAATGATTTTCTCCACTAAATTGTCGATACTTGTTTCCGAGAAATCGGTCAAGCTCCGGGATGCCGCCTCAACGGAATCCGCCATCATCACTATGGCTGTCTCTTTTGAAAAGGGTTTTGGGCCCGGATATGTGAAATCCTTTTCTTCCGGCCTTACGCCATATTTGTCCATATATCTTTTGTAAAAAAAGTATGCTACGCTTGTGCCATGATGCGTTGAAATAAAATCAATTACCTCTCGCGGAAGCTTGTAGTTTTTACCGAGAACCACCCCTTTTTTGACGTGACTTATTATAATTGACGCGCTCTCCTGTGGATCCAAATCGTCATGCGGACTGTTATCGTCTGTTTGGTTCTCGGTAAAATAATTTGAACCGGCAATCTTGCCTATGTCGTGGTAAAGCGCTCCCGCCCTCACCAACATAGTGTTCGCGCCAATTTCCCTGGCGGCCTCTTCGGCCAGATTGGCCACCTGCATGGAATGGTGGAAGGTTCCGGGAGCTTCGTCGGCCAGTTTCCTCAACAAGGGTTGCGCCTTATCCGATAAGCTCAACAAAGTGGCGTCAGATATCATCAAAAAATATTTCTCGAAAAGGGAGATCAATGGATAGCAGAGCAATAAGAGCGCTCCATTAACGGCAAATATCGAAAAATCGGACAAAAACAAACTTTCGGGATCAAAGATGAGTGAAATTCCTGAATAGACAAGCCAATAGTTTAATATCACGACAACCGATGTAAAAAGAATCCTTGTTTTCCTGTAAATATGGTCTGAAACGAATATTGACATCATGCCCACAATAAAGTTGATCAAGATAAAACCGTAAGGATCGGGAACAACCATACCTAAAAGCATCAACTCTATGATTAAGGTGAAAAAGGCGGTCCTGGCATCAAAAAACGTTCTGATTACCAGTGGAATAATGGCTATAGGTATAATGTATACAAACCGATCGTCAGAGGTTAAGACCACCACCTTTGTGATCACCAGGAACGAAACTATGGCCAACAGAATAAAAAACACCTTGTAAGGGATCTGCAAGAGTCCGCTCCGAAATTGGTATATATAGAAAAAGAGAACCAAATAACACGACAATGTGATGATCGTGGTCCCGACCACTTCACTTCCGCTTTTTTCTGTTCCATATACAATTATTATAACGGACAATAGAACCGCGAAGACAAACAGCAAAAAACTTTTAACACTTTTTTTCAATCTGGGAAGTCCCAGAAAACCTCTTTTTAATGGTGCCATGAAACATTGAAAGTTTAATAACCAAAATCATATAGTTAAGTGGAATTCCCTGATAAACTCCTTTATATTGGGGTATCGCGATTGAAAGAACTGAAGTTTCTGCGTGTCGGAGTAGATGATCTCCTTTTTTTCGGTACTTTCAACTTCAACAACCAATTCAATACCATTGTTTCCGCCTCTTTGGTTTATAATCGCCAATAATTTCTGTTTGTAGTTGTTCACGAACAGATCTCTCTGATCGCTGTTGCTGAATTCGAAAAAAATTGTTTTCTTGTTTTCATCGTACCGGGGCACTACTGTTTTCATCATAGAGGAAAATCTTGGCCCATCACTTGAATATCTTTCAACAAAATCGGCCCACAACGATAGAAAAGCCGCTTTATCCATAGGTTTTGAACCGCCGGTTTGGCTTGGGGAGTCTTCAGGCTTAAAAGATTGGTCTCCACTTTTCGCGCTGTTGGCTTTGGCCGTAGCTTTTATCGCATCCTTAATGGAAAGGGATCGCTGGTTTTCCTTTGTTTTGCCTATATCCATTGAAGGCGATTTTACCGAAGCAGCAATTTTTTCCGTTTTCCCCGCGGGTTCCGGCTTTGTCTTGTATATCTGTTTATCTGGTGTTGGATCTTCCACCTCCTGTTGTTGGACAGCCGTTACTTCAGGATTTTTTTTTTCACTGTTCAAGTCGCCGAAAACTGAGCACATTTTGATCAGGGCCAGTTCAATGTGCAACCTGGGACTTTTTGAGTTTTTGTAAGATATATCATAATCGCTGCCTATATCCAAAACCCTTAGCAAAAGATCAACAGGCAACAGAGCCGCCTGTTCGGCGTAACGCAGGCGAACCGCGGGAGTTGTCTCCAGTAACGTCAAGGTTGATTTGTCCTTGCTGACCAGAAGATCCCTGAAGTGGTTGTTCAAACCCAGAAGAAAGTTATAGCCATCAAATCCCTTTTCGACCACTTCGTTGACCGTTAGCAACACGGAAGAGATATCTGAGTTAAAAATGGCGTTGGTTATCTTGAAGTAGTACTCATAATCCAGTACATTGAGGTTTTCTATGGCGTTCCTGTATGAAATGGATTTACCGCAAAGACTCACCAGTTGGTCAAAAATTGACAAGGCGTCGCGCATGGCCCCATCCGCTTTTTGAGCGATAATATGCAGAGCCTCATCCTCAAAACTGACCGACTCCTTTTCGGCTACATGTTTAAGCTGATATATTATATCTTCAACCCTTATCCTCTTAAAATCGAATATCTGGCAACGCGAGAGTATCGTGGGTATTATTTTATGCTTCTCGGTCGTGGCCAGAATAAAAATGGCATGTGGTGGCGGCTCTTCAAGAGTTTTGAGAAACGCGTTGAACGCCGAAAGTGTGAGCATATGCACCTCATCAATAATGTAAATGCTGTATTTGCCAATTTGGGGAGGGATTCGGACCTGGTCGTTCAAGCTTCTGATATCTTCTACTTTATTGTTGGAGGCGGCATCAAGTTCATGGATATTGAACGATCTTGATGAGTTGAACGATTCGCATGATTCACATTGGTCGCACGCTTCGGAATCGGCTGATATGTTCCCGCAATTGATGGTCTTGGCGAAAATCCTCGCACAGGTTGTTTTTCCAACACCCCTTGGCCCACAAAAAAGATAGGCTTGCGCCAGATGTTTCCTGGCTATCGCGTTTTTCAGGGTATTTGTGATCGTATCCTGGCCAACAACCATACCAAATGATGAGGGCCTATATTTTCTCGCCGATACAATAAAATTATCCATCTATCTCTCTTTATAACCCGACAAATATAGTATAAATAAATTGCCATCCTATTTGCAAAATCGGAAATATTAGTATCTTTGCGACCCAAATTATTAATCAACAACAAAAGTAAAATTTTATGTTAAATCAGTACGAGACCGTTTTCATTGCTACTCCCGTTTTGTCTGAGATCCAGATGAAGGAAACGGTACAAAAATTCAAGATGATCATCACCGACAATGGAGGCGAGATCGTTCACGAAGAGAACTGGGGCCTGAGAAAATTGGCCTATCCTATCCAGAAAAAGTCTACCGGCTTTTATTATCTTATTGAATTCAAAGCAGAAGGCGCGCTCATCGAACAGTTGGAAGTACAATACCGTCGCGATGAAAGAATTATCAGGTTCCTGACATTTAAGATGGAAAAAGCAGCTGTTGAATACGCAGAAAAAAAGAGAAGACAGAGAGAATCTAAAACAGTGGAGAACTAAACAATGGCACAGAACGAATCAGAAATAAGATATTTGACCCCTATGTCGGTCGATATAAAGAGAAAGAAATACTGCCGCTTCAAAAAAAGCAGAATTAAATATATTGATTACAAGGATCCTGAGTTTCTGAAGAAATTCCTGAACGATCAGGGCAAAATTCTTCCAAGACGACTTACAGGTACTTCCTTGAAATACCAAAGGAAAGTGGCTACTGCCGTAAAGAGGGCGCGTCATTTGGCACTTCTTCCTTATGTTACTGACTTACTTAAATAAAGGAGGATAACCATGGAAATTATATTACTGCAAGATGTAAAGAAACTGGGCCAGAAAGATGATCTGGTAAAGGTAAAGGATGGCTACGGAAGGAATTTTCTGATTCCACAGGGATATGCCGTGGCGGCCACACCCTCCGCGAAAAGAATGCATGAGGAGAATCTGAAGCAGAGGGCCCACAAGGAAGAAAAAATCAAGGCTGACGCCCTTGAAACCGCCGCCAAGATGGAGGGCTTGAAACTCACCATTGGCGCGAAAACAAGCGCATCAGGAAAGATATTCGGCTCCGTAAACAACATACAAATAGCGGAAGCTTTGGCCGAAAAGGGATTTGAAATTGACAGGAAACACATCTCACTGCCCGATGAACAGGTAAAAGAGATCGGCAGTTTCATCGCCACCGTTAAGTTGCACAGAGAGGTCAAAGTTGATATAGAGTGTGAAATTATAGCTGAATAATTTTATTGCCAACCAAATATAAAGAGGCTGCCCATTTGAGACAGCCTCTTTTATTTTGTCAAAAAGTAACTCCTATTCAACAATTGTAGATACCTCGCTCAACGATTTCCTGGATGAAGCGCCGGTTACCCCATCAGCTGTCATATCAATCGAGGCATCGGGGGTTCCGACAATCAATACAGCAATTATGGACATATTATCGGGAACTCCCAACAGAGTCCTGTTTTCAGGGGAATTAAGCTCTCTTACCCCTCCCGCCACAATTTTAACACCATAACCGATAGCTCTTGCCGCTGTCACCATATTTCCGCACGCCAATCCGGCAGCGAACTGGTTGCCATCGGTACAGGCTACGGCTATTGCCGCCGGAGCATCGGCAAACCCGGCTTTTGGATGGGTTGTTGAAGATGGAGGCAAAAGTGAAGTATTGCCGGCAGGATTGACAGCACTGGGGGGAGCGGGCGTTGAAGTTCCCTGGGGAGGAGCAGGTGTTGAAGATCCCTGAGGAGGAGCAGGCACTGAAGCTCCCGGAGGGGGACCCATCCTCATACTCCCGGCCAACTCCTTGATAATAGATTGATCGATTATCGCGGAGAAATGCCATGGTTGCATGTTCATACCACTTGACGCGTTCCTCCCGGCGTCCATAATCATGTTGATATCTTCCAATGGAACCGGATCGTCACTAAAATATTGCGTTGTCCTGGTTTCTGTCAAGATTTCCATTGTAAACTCCTTGCCATGGTCAACTGGAACTGCCTCATTGGCGGCCTCCCCCCCACATCCAAAAAGTAATGGGGCAAGAAAGCCCAAAATCCAAAAATTAATTGATTTTTTCATAGTCACTTATATTTAAAAGATTGATAAAATTCATATCCTAAAATTTGATTATATAGATCAATTGTCATGATAATCCTTTTTCCTTTCATATTTGAGGTCGGAAAGCATGGAGGCATTGACCCTGATAAGGAAGCTCCAGCTTTTCATGTTGCCGACAGGGATCCAGTTAACCGACATATTCCAGCAGTGAAGGTCGCGGTTAATACTTAATTGGGTCATTGTAAGTTTTTTATTTGTGATGTCATAACCGGTGCGATAAGTGATATTTGTCTTGCCGGTCAACGAAAGTGATCCATTTATTGACACCGTTTGGCTAAGATTAGGCTCAAGTTTGGGCTTGGAATATGTCATGCTATAGCTTACGTTCATGCTCCATGGCATGTCAAACTCGGGATATCCCGAATCATCTGTTCCAACTTCCCCCGTATAGCCGTTATCCCCTGCCCCGGGATTTGTTCCCGAAGACTGGGTGTTGGTCTGTTTATTGCCTTTTATCAGATCGCTAAGGCTGAAACTGGCACTGGCCGAGACATTTGTAAGCCGTAGTGGATTCTTGTCCACAGAGTATTGGTACCTGGCAACCGATCTTCCATTTTCATCCAAACCATATAAAGAAAACCTTGCCGACGAAGAGATTGAAATCTTTTTGGCCAGGGTTGTCCTCAGGGTCATAGAAACCGGGCTCCAGTTCATTGAATCGGCGAAGATATTGTATGATGTGCTGATGTTGAAGTTTTCCACCAGTTTTTTTACGGTAACCTTATCCAGTGAATCGGGGCCTTCGCTTACTTTGGCTTCGAGAACATTGTTCAAACCCAAACTGACAACACCTGACCTGCTGGAAAGAGATGGGGTGCCATATACAGACCCCTCAAAAATTGAATATTCCCGCGTATCTCCCGCCTCATTATACCGTACTTCCCTATACATATCCGTGCTCAGAGCGTCAAGATAAGGAACATAACTGAAAGTGGCCGAAGGTTTCATCACATGACGGATTGACTTGATCCTCATGTTCTGGTTCTTAAATTCAAAGATCCCGAAAATCTGTGGAGTGTAACCAACAGTTAAATTTGGATTGAGCGCCTGGCCATAAAAAAGACCTTTTGTCGTATCGATATCTACGGCCATATTATCCTGGTCCCAGTATTTTTCAATCTTTTGGGTGTACATAACACCTTTGTATGTAAGCGATGGAGTGATGGTAAAATTGTTGAAGGGGGTAAATTGTATGCTTAACGGTATTTGATGGGTAAAACCGTTTCTCATATCATCAAAAACACTTTTTGTAAACATCAGGCTATCGTATGTTCTGATCTCATTGTTCAGGTTGGCGGTGTACTGGATTGAAATATCCTCGTACCATTTTGAAGCGCCGACCCTGTTTTTGCGCTTGAAAAGGTAAATTCTCGATACGGTAAAGGTCATTTTTGGAAGGCTCATCGCGACTGTCTGGTTTGATGAGTTCTGGCTATGATTCATGCTCGCCGTCAGGTTGAAAGGGGTCCCGCTCCACGATTTTGAGTAGCTTATACTCGATGTTTTGGTGGTAGTTATGTGTTCCTCAACGTTATAACTGTTGTTTTTGTCGAACCCGCTGGAACTCATGTTCACATTTGCCGAAAAGGAGGTACCGGGCCTGGCTTTCCTGTCTTGTGAGTATGACCATCTAAGACTGTAGTTTGAAGATTCTCTGTAATCTTCCAGCCCTCTATGTCCGGAAACGTTGTTGGCGTAACTGAATCCAAAATTTCCGTTATACTTGTACCTTTTGTTATATTTTGTGCCGATACTCGCCAGCCATGTACCATTCGTATATATGCTGCCCTGCAGTGAAAGATCAAAATATTCGCTGGCAGCGAAATAGAAACCACCGTTGGTTAAGGCGAAACCCCTGTTCTCCTCATAATTATATCTGGGCAATATCAAGCCCGACTCGGCAGTTTTCGTTTGGATCGGGAAATACGCGAAGGGCAGATATATTGGCAAAGGAACTCCCTCAAATACCAGGTTTGCCGGACCGGAAATAATTTTTTTGCCAGGATAAACCTTGGCTTTGTTAAGATCTATATAAAAATGGGGAGTGTCGGCATCACATGTTGAATAGGTGCTTCCGTAAATATTTAAGCTTCCATCATCGAGCATCTTGGCCACCGAGCTTCTCAACAGCCCCTCCTCCTGATTTGTGACAATATTTTTAACTGTTGCTTTTCCCGACCGGAAATTGTACCTCAGAGTATCAGATTCAAATACCTGGTCACCATAATCCAAAACAGGTTTTCCATTGACCGTGCCGGTCGAATCCTTCACTCCAACCGCAAAAACATCATTTGTTGACATGTTGAAAACTATCGAATCGGCCGAAATTCTTATATCACCGTAGGTAACTACGGCAGAACCCACCAAAATAGAAAGCTTGTTTTTGATATCGTTTTTTATATACCCATTGGCACTATATGTAACCCTTTGATCTACCGCATCTTCAGAAATATACAACTCCCTTTGGGTATTGGCGATCCCAACTGAGTCCATCTCAAAATATAGTGAGTCATAAAAAGCGTAGTCCATTTGTGGGAATAGGGCAACCGACCTTATTATAACTATAAAGATAACAAATACCCGCTTTTTTTCAAAAAGATGCAACTTAATTATATTTTTGTATGGTTTTTGACCACTATGCAATAGCAAGTGGCAAAACTATTAAAAAAAGCGAACAGATTATGGGTCATAGCGCCAAAAAGAGAAACATACTGTATGTTAAAGTTATTTTAACTTTTTTGTTGTCGGTTGTTTCATTGGTCCCGGTCTATTCTTTATTGCCATTACCTGCCAAAAATCCAAAAGACAAATGGGTAATTGTGATAGATCCCGGCCATGGTGGATCAGATTCCGGCGCACTGGGGTTAACAAGCAAGGAGAAGGATATAACATTGGCCGTATCCCTTTTGACGGGAAAATACTTAAAACAAAACCTTGACAACGTAGAGGTTATATATACCCGCGAAGATGACTCTTCCGTTGATTTGTTGGAGAGACCAAAGATAGCCAACAGGAACAACGCCGATCTGTTCATTTCAATACATGCCAACAGTGTAGCCGACAACAAATTAAAAAACCAGGTTTCCGGAACCGAAACATATATAATGGGTTTGGCAAAAGATAAGGCAAGCCTGGAGGTGGCTATGATAGAAAACAAGGTTATAACACTTGAGGAAGATTATTCCACGAAATATGCCGGATTTGACCCACAATCACCTGAATCATACATTATCTTCACCCTCACGCACAACCTTTACCAGGAGCAGAGCACCAACCTGGCCTCAATGATCCAGGATCAGTTCCGCGAAAGGGTGGGCAGAAAAGACAGGGGGGTAAAACAGGCAGGTTATTGGGTTTTGTACAATACAACAATGCCGAGCGTACTTGTTGAAATTGGTTTTATTTGTAATCCGGCGGAAGAGAAGTTTATTAGCTCAAAAGAGGGCCAGGAATACCTGGCTTCGGCAATTTTCAGGGCCTGCAGGGATTATATAAATGAAATTGACAGTAAAAGTTCCATATCCATACAGGAAAGGGCAGATAGTCCCGTAAATTCCGCCGAGGACAACGCTGCGCCATCCACCTCCCAACCTGAAGAGATTGTTTTTAGGGTACAAATAGCGACCACATCCACCAAAAAAGAGATAAATCCATCAAACTTCAAAGGGTATACCGATGTTTACGAGATAACGGACAATGATCGTTATAAATATTCCGTGGGCAGTTTCGACAATTACAGTGATGCTGTAGCGTACAGGAAAAAGGTGGAGAATGATTATCCCGATGCGTTTGTTATAGCGATAAGAGACAACAAAGTGTTACCTTTACAGCAAGCGTTGGAAATGAGATAATGTTAAAATGAGTATTCCCGCCATGATATCCGCACTTCCAAGATTATTTCATTTAACCCAAGGCAAACACTTTATAGAATATGGACAAGTAAAACAATTATTAATAACCCAGGAATGAAGATCATCGCGCTTTTGTGACAACACCTGGCCCAATTATAAAAAACAATAAAAAAAACAGATGAAAATATCTAATGAAATAAAAATAGGCTTAACTACCATAGTGATTCTTGTTGCTTTCATAATAACATTCAGTTTCCTGAAGGGAAAGAATGTATTCAAGAGTACCGCCAACTATTACGCGGTATACGATGATGTTGGCGGTCTTCTCGTCTCCAGTCCGGTTGAAGTCAACGGATTTCAGGTGGGAATCGTACAGGATATCAGGTTCCTCAGCAAAACAAGCGATAAACTGCTGGTCGTATTTTCCATAGATAAAAGTTTCAAGTTACCGGTCAATACCGAAGCCCAGATAAAACCGGTATCAATAATTGCCGGTATGAAAGTACAATTTATATATGGAGATGGTCCCGGTTTCTATGCCGAAAGGGATACTTTAAGAGGTACTTTGAACGCATCAATTATCACTACAATAGAGGAAGACATTGATCCTATACTGAAGGCGGCTACCGCGACCATTGAAAATTTGGATTCCGTTACACAGGCGATTTCCAACCTGTTAACGGCCGATTTTGTGGTAAAACTGAACCGAACCGTTGCCAA
>DUOU01000203.1 GCA_012838685.1 Bacteroidota bacterium
AAAAAAAATCAAAAAAGTTTACTTCTTCATTTTCGCTTCATATAGCGGGTATATTTTTGACCCGTAAGTTAAACGTTAAACAGTAAATTAACTTGAATTTGGTATAATATTGACACTTTAAAAGGAGGTAGAAATGAAGACAATGATTTTAACGGCTGTTTTGGTTTGCGGAAGCCTGGTATCTTTTGGACAGGATGTTTCGGAGAGTGCGGCGCAAACTCAGGCCAGGGCACAGAACCAGGTACAGCAGCAAACTCAACCGCAGACCCAGCAACAGCAACAACTGCAACAACAGCAGCAGGCTCAAACGCAAATCCAATCGCGGACCCAGCTTCGCGAACGGATTCATCAGGTTCCGGAGAACCGTCAGGGCAATATGGCGATAAGGCAGGCGCAGCGTCAAAAACGGCAGGCGCAGACCATCCAGAGGCAGCAGAAAAGAACCCTTGAGGCCGCTCAACAGCAGAAACAGATCCAGCGCAGAAGGGGATTCTGATAGTCAATGGCAATGGGATTTGTTTTGTTAAACTGTTGTCCCCATGAGCAGGTATTTACATCTGTTATTATTGTTCCTGGTTCCGGCAACGGCTTCACTGTACGCACAGGAGGAAGCCGTTTCGACCGGTAGCCGGGAAACTGTTCCCAAGGTGAGTTATCTTTCGTTTGGCGCCGGAACCGACAACTGGCTGTTTCAGGGGCTGTCAACCGAAGAAAAAATATCGTTGGCAAACGATCTCAAAATGGCCGGCTACGCCACGGACTCCTTTGATTACCAGAGGATGGACATAATTGTTCCCTTAAATTTGGGATATGGAGGTTTTTCGGCAGGTTTTTCGTTTATTTACTCGGTGATAGCCGATAAATATAAGGCTGTTGGAATGGCTAACCAGCCGGGTTTCATGTTCTCGGTAGATTATATGATTCCTTTTTAGATGATTATTTATGAGGGTATTGATAGTTGAAGACGAAAAAGGTCTCGCCAAAGAGATCGAAGGGTTTCTCCGAAAGGAGGGATTTAATTGTGATCTTGCCCATACCGGACAGCAGGCGTCGCGACTGTTGGCCGAAAATCCGTACGATTTGGTGCTACTTGACATCGGTCTGCCCGATATGAACGGACTCGACCTGGTGGATGAACTCAGGTATATCAACGAGGAGGCGTCGCTGATAATAGTGACGGCCAGGGGGGAGATAGAGGATAAGGTGAAGGGTTTTAATCTGGGGGCGGACGATTACCTGGCCAAACCTTTTTCCCTGGTGGAACTCCATCTGAGGATGCAGGCGGTGATACGGCGGCGTTTTGGTACAAACCCCAACGGCATAACTTTTGGTGATTTTTTACTCGACCCGAACGCCAAGGTATTGTTAAACAAGGGAGTAAGCGTCGATTTAACAAAGAAGGAATATGATATTCTCTATTATCTGTTGCTCAACAGGAAGAGGATACTCGATCGTATGCAATTGACGGAACATATCTGGGGAGATTTTTTTGAAGACGATTTGGATTCAAATTATATAGATGTACATATAAAGAATATTCGCAAGAAATTGGCGAAATACGATAGTGGAACCGATTGGATCAAGACAGTCAGGGGCGTAGGCTACAGGTTTAACGACGAGTGGGCGATATGAAGGCGATACGACTGAAACTGAAGGACAAGTTGATAATGGTCAACCTGCTTGTAAAGTTGGCCATAATGGCCGTTATTGTCCTTGTTGTACCTACCGTCGCGATAAAATTCAGCATCAACCAGACCGATGAGAACCTGATACGCAAACTTGACAATACCCTGGCCATGATCGACTCGATGGGCATAGAGGCTTTTCTTACGGAAGAAGACCAGGCTTTTGGCAGTTACAATATCCTGAAAGAGGAGTATGTGTCGTTGGAAAAAATGGAGGCTGACACGTTGTTGAACTACATCGGTTTTTCGGAGAGGATCGTTGACAACAGCATAGTTGATTACAGGACGCTGAACTATTCAATAGAAATAGACAACAACTATTACCTGATAGAGATAGGGGAGAGCTTGGAGACAATCTTCGCGCTGGAGCGGCAGTTGCGCCGGTACGCCTTGATCTTTATGTTGATGCTGATAGTGGTTACCATTGTTTTGGAATTCTTTTCGATAACCACTCTGCTGAGACCACTCGACAGGATAGTGGCCAATATAAAATCATCCCGTTCGCCATCCTCCTTCAACTATGACAAGGTGCCGACCAGCACGACCGATTTTGAATACCTGCAGGAGACTATCCATTCGCAGATGCGAAGGATAGAAAAGGCCTTTAACAGTGAGAGGGAATATATAAGCGACGTTTCGCATGAACTGCTCACACCGATAAGCGTGATACAGAGCAAACTTGAGAATATGATAAGCGAGGGTAACCTGCCGGAGTCGGAACTTCCCAGGGTCTTCGAAGCCAGGAAGATGCTGGGCCGGCTCACTGTGATGGTTAGAACCCTGCTCACGCTGTCAAGAATTGAAAACGACGAATATCCTTTGAAGGAGAGGGTAGATATTGGCGAGATAGTGGAAAATGTCCTGGAGGAGTTGAGCGACAGGCTCGAAGCGAAAGCTCTGTCGCTAAAGGTGGATTGGAAAGCCCCGGCGACAAAAATATCGGGAAACCGGCAACTACTTTTCAATATGTTCTATAACCTGGTAAACAATGCGATAAAATTCACCGTTAAAGGTGGGATAACCGTTACAGCCGAAGAGAAAGAGGACAAAACAGTTGTCACGATAGAAGATACAGGTAAGGGTATCCAGGCCGATCGGTTAGAGGGACTTTTTACTAGGTTTGGCGCTCACGACACCGATGGGGGAGGATATGGTTTGGGGCTTGCCCTGGTCAAAAAGATATGCGACTACCACTCGATCCTTATATCGGTGGAATCGGCTCCCGGCATGGGAACAAAATTCTTCCTGGAGGTTAAGCGGGAGGAGTAGCGGGGCCTACAGCGGCAGTGCTCCGGGAATTAACAAGGAACAAAGGGTTATAAAAGCAGGATCAACACAGCTTGAGCTATAATTACCCTGAGAAACATTCCCAGCGGATAAACCGTAGCGTACGCGATAGCGGGAGAATCCCCGGGAATAAGATCATTGGCGTAGTTGAGTGCCATTGGGTTGGCCATGCTTCCGCAGATCAATCCGCATACGGTGCCGAAATCTATTTTCAGTATCCAAAAGGAGATTATCCCTACTATAACTATGGGAATAAAAGTTATGGCGAATCCCAGCAAAACCCAGACAATCCCCTGTGGCTGTATCACAATGTTGAAAAAGTCCCCTCCGGCATCCAGACCTATACATGCCAGGAAAAGATAGAGGCCCAGTTCCCTGAGCATTAGGTTGGCACTTCGGGTGGAGTATATAACCATGTGGATTCTTGGACCGAACGTTCCGATCACCATTCCCATGATCATCGGACCTCCGGCAAGTCCCAGTTTCACGGGAGCCGCCATACCGGGTATCGCTATCGGAACAGATCCGAGGATTACTCCGAGGATTATTCCGATGAATATTGGGGCCAGATTGGGGTCGTTCAACTTCTGCGCCGCGTTTCCCATAATCTTTTCCACATTTTTTATCGCCTCACTGCTGCCCACCACAACGACCCTGTCGCCCATCTGCAGGACAAGATCGCTTGTGGCCAAAAGTTTTATTCCACTGCGGTAGACCAGGCCGACATTTACCCCGTAAATGTTCCGCAGGCGCAGTGATCCCAGTCTCCTCCCGTTAATTGCCGGTTTGGTTACAAGAATAATTTTTGAGGTAAGTTGTGATTCAGGCGCGTTCCAATTGATATTCTCGCTGTTCCAATCCCGTTTCTCCTCTTCGCCAAAGAGTTTGATCAGATCTTTGCTGTCCCTTTTTGTCGTTACAACCAATATCCTGTCGCCTTTTTCCAACAATGTATCCGAAACAGGCACGGAGATAACCCCTTCGCGCCACATCCGGGAAATAACGAAATTGGTATCGCTTGTTTTGGCTATTTCGGCGATGCTTTTGCCCTCAATGGCTTCGTTGGAAACGATAAAGGTAGCGATGTAAGTGTCCCGCGGCGAGCTTTTCTTTATTGGCTCAAGCCGCTCTTCCTTCACAAACCTCCGCATCCCGGCAATGGCGAAGATAACTCCAAGGACCCCCAGAGGATATGCCACTACACAGCTAAGCGCCATACTGCTTTGGTCGATGTTCATCTGTGACAGTGTCTGTTGCGCCGCGCCAAGGGCCGGTGTGTTTGTTGTTGCCCCACAAAGAACACCAACCATGTTGATCAGGGATACAGGTGTAATATAGCTGAAAAGAATGGCCAGAAAAGTACCCAATAAAATTATTGTAATACCAATCAGATTTAGTTTTATGGATTTTCTGCCAAATGATGAAAAAAAACCGGGACCTACCTGCAGCCCCAGGGCATAGACAAAAAGAACCAGGCCAAAAGATTGCACGAACGACAATACATTGGCATCTATTGTCAGCCCCAAATGGCCCGCCAGGATGCCCATAAAGAAAACAAACGAAATACCCAGGGAAACGCCCCCAATTTTTATCTTGCCCAGGGTCATGCCCAAGGCACATATAGATGTCAAAACCATAATGGCCTGGGCAACGGAGTTTTCAACTAAAAGACTTCTAAGCAGATCCATAAAAGCTCTTTAAAAAACTTCTTTTCCTGAAAAGGATCGCCAAAGATAGTCATAATAAGCATAAAAAGAGGGTGAAAAATTCTTCACCCTCCAAACAAATATTTTTCGCAACCCAATATCTATCGCAGTTCCCCCGCGAGGTACTTTTCGTAAGCGGCCAGATCCACCAAACCGTGGCCGGAAAGGTTGAAGAGTATGGTTTTTTCCTTGCCCTCTTCCTTGGCTTTCAAAGCTTCGGCAATAACCGCGGAGATCGCGTGACAAGATTCCGGAGCGGGTATGATACCTTCTGTCTTGGAGAAGAGTATACCTGCCTTGAAACTGTCGAGTTGTTCAATATCCACTGCCCTTACAATACCATCTTTATAAAGTTGGCTTACAATGGCGCCCGCACCGTGGTAGCGCAACCCACCGGCATGAATGGCGGCGGGCTGGAAGTCGGTACCCAAAGTGTACATAGGGATCAGTGGCGTCAACTGGGCCGTGTCGCCGAAGTCATGCCTGAACTCTCCTTTTGTCAGTTTCGGACAGCTCGCGGGCTCAGCGGCGACGAAATCTATCTTTTTGCCTCCATTAAGCTGGTGGCGCAGGAACGGGAGCATGATACCGCCAAAGTTTGAACCGCCGCCGAAACAACCGATCAGGATGTCGGGATAGTCGCCCGCGATCTCGAGTTGTTTTTCAGCCTCGAGGCCTATGATTGTCTGGTGCAGCATTACAAAGTTGAGCACGCTGCCCAGTGTGTAGCGCGTATCGGGATTGGTTACGGCCCGTTCTATAGCTTCAGAGATAGCCATACCCAATGTTCCGTTGGTATTGGGGTAATCCTTGAGGAATTTGCGTCCCGCTTTGGTTGTGTCGCTTGGCGAAGGGGTAACTTTACCGCCATAGGTCTGCATGATGATTTTCCTGTAGGGTTTCTGTTCGTAACTTATTTTTACCATGAAGACTTCGATATCCAGACCGAAATGTTTCGCCGCGATGGCGATAGCCGATCCCCATTGTCCGGCTCCGGTTTCGGTCGTAAGATGTTTGATGCCCGCTATTTTGCTGTAATAAGCCTGTGGAAGCGCCGAGTTCAGTTTATGTGAACCTACGGGGGATACACTCTCGTTCTTGAAATATATCTTGGCGGGAGTGTCAAGCGCTTTTTCCAGACCGGATGCTCTTACTAACGGTGTAGGTCTGTAAATCTTGTAAAGTGTCAGCACCTCATCCGGGATGTCGATCCATCTCTCGGTAGAGAACTCCTGTGCCGCGAGTCCGGGCGCGAATATCGATTCCAGTTCTTTTGCTCCAATGGGTTGCCTGGTTCCGGGATGGAGCAATGGCTGCAGGGGAGTCGGCAAATCGGGTAGTACGTTATACCATTGCCTGGGCATCTCCGATTCCGGAAGCACGAATTTTTTTGTAGTTTTCAATGGGTTCATCTTTTTATCGGTTTAAAGATTAATAATGATTTTATTAATAAAATTTCAAAAAAAAAAGCACGCTGTGATCAGCGTGCCTAAAATGTATCTCTTTGGATTATACAACGACGGTCCGGACCACAGTCTAAAACTGAAAACTGCACCAGGACCAATAGTATATTCCGTAATTTCTCATTTAACCTTTTTCTTTGTTGTTTTAAGTTTTCCGTCGATTACCTATCGGCAGACACGGCAAAAGTATCAAAAATTTTTATTTACCAACAGTTTCGCGTAAAAAAATTAAGCAGGAAAGCAAAAAATAATTTTTGTCGGCTCCTACTGTTATTTGTCGATCACTTTTACGCCGATACTTCTCAGGTCATCGAAAAATGTGGGATATGATTTGGAAACAGCGTGCGAATCTTTTATATGCACCTCTCCACCGGCTTTCAGCGCCAGAACAGCCAGGGCCATCGCTATGCGGTGATCGTTTCTCGAAGCGGTTTTTCCGCCGGATACGGGACCACCCGTTATCAGCATGTAATCGTCCACAATTTCCACTTTCACCCCAAGGTTTGAAAACTCTTCCACTATGGCGGTGCTTCTGTTGCTCTCCTTGTTGATCAGCCTGTTTACCCCTTTGATGGCGGATGTACCGTTACAGTATGCGGCTAACACCGCGAGGGGAGGGAACAGATCCGGCGCATCGGTAGCGTCGAACTCAAAAGATATCATCTCGCTCTTATATACCTCAATGTAATCACCTGTAATGACCATTTTGGCACCGGCTTTGTCGAGAGCCGTGAGTATCGCCTTATCGCTCTGTTGGCTGGACATGGAGAGACCTTTCACCCGTAACGGTCCGTTGATAGCACCGGCGACAAGCAGGAAGGCTCCGCCGCTCCAGTCGCTTTCCACGGAATATTCTCGGGCCTTGAATCGTTGGTTTCCCTTTATCCAGAAATAGTTATAACCACTTCGTCGAATCTCGACCCCAAAGTCGTCTATTAACTTTAGCGTCATATCAATGTAGGGTTTGCTCTTCAGGTTGGTTACCTCCACCTCGGAATCCCCTTCGGCTATCGGCAACGCCATCATCAGCCCCGTTAGTATCTGTGAGCTGAGCGACCCGTCTATCGTACATTTTCCCCCCTTCAAAGGTCCGTGCAGTTTTATCGGTAAAAATCCGTTGTTGGTCTCACAGCTTACCCCAAATTGATTGAGAGCCTCTTCGATCATTCCAAGGGGACGGTTTTTCAGGCTGCCGCTACCGTTGACAATAATCTCTTCAGGGAAGAGGGAGGCGATAGGGGAGAACATTCTTGCCGCGAGTCCCGACTCTCCGCAATGTATTTTATTCTCCCTCAATCCGGTTGAACCGGAGATTTTTATCTTATCCCGGGAGGGTTCCACTTTGGCACCCAATCCCGTGGCGATGCTCATGGCGGCAACGGCATCGTCGCAGTATGACGGATTGTAGATTATGGTCTCTCCGTCGGACAGCAAACCGGCAGCTATAGTTCTCTGGGTGATGCTTTTGGACGGGGGCGCGGATATCTCGCCATTGACTTTGGATGGAACGACAATTCTCCTCATAACAACTACTTAAAAAACTGTAATGTGAAATTACTAAATAAATTGGATTCGGCAAAACTCGTTATTTTTTCCTTCTCTTTTCAAGCAGGCAACAATCAAAAAGCGAAAAACAACTATCCGCTATTCGGACCGGTTGCGGGTTATTTATGTCTCGACTTAAGGATACCTTCCACATCCTTCAACTTCACCCCCTTGACCTTAAATAAGATAAGAAGATGGTACAGAAGGTCAGCCGACTCGTTTAAAAACATATCTATATTGTTGTCTTTTGCCTCTATGACCACCTCTACCGCCTCTTCGCCCACCTTCTGCGCCGATTTGTTCACACCCATTTTGAAAATTTTGTTGGTATATGAGGCCGGGTCATCATCCGCGATTCTCTGTTCGATGACTTTTTCCAGCTTGTATAAAAATCCTTCCGGGGCATCGTTATCAAAACATGAGTTGTTGCCCGTGTGGCACACCGGTCCAGCGGGGTCTACCCTTATAAGAAGGGTGTCGCCATCGCAGTCGGCTTTAATATCCTTTACATACAAAAAATTGCCCGAAGTCTCCCCCTTAGTCCATAATCTCTGTTTACTTCTGCTGAAAAAGGTGACTTTCCCTTCGGCAAGGGTTTTCTGGTATGCCTTTTCGTCCATGAACCCCATCATCAGTACCTGAAGTGAGGTGTTATCTTGTATTACCGCCGGCACCAATCCTTTGCTGAAATCTATCTTCATAGCCTGTTGTTTTAGTTTTTATATTACTGCCTGTTAATCCTGGATTCTGTCATACAAAATCAACGGTGCCCCAAAATTACACCTTAAACCTTTAAAAGCGGGTCTAACGGGTAAAAATATTGGTTTATAGTATAAAAAAGGCGCCGAAAATGGTGCCGGCGCCTTTTTTGTCGATTAGTTGGTTATCAATTATCGCGATATACAGTAAAGTTTATTAAATCCCCGCAAAAAAATGGCGTTGCCCGATACAACCGGAGAAGCGCTGAAATTGTCGTCCAGTTTATTGGTAGAGGTTATCTGGAAGTTTGTACCGGACTTGACAACGTGACATGTTCCCGTTGAACCCAGAAAGTAGATGTTGCCGGCGGCGACCACGGGCGATGGGTAGGCGCTGCCCATATCAGGAAGGTTTTGCCCTTCGTAATATATCTCTCCCGTTTTGGCATCGGCGCAGGTCAGTTTCCCGGCGTTGCCGAAAAGGTAGTACAACTTTCCATCGTACAGCGCGGGCGACGGTACATAAGGGGCGTTTTTGCTCAATTTCCACATAATAGCGTCGGTCCCATCGATGTTGCCTTTGGCTTTGGAGAGATCCACGGCCACTACCGAGTTGCCCCTGTAACCGCTTAGGAGGTACACCGCTCCATCTCCATAAGCAGGATGAGGTATGACGTTTTCCGTCAGTCCGTTCGCCTGCCAGATAATATCTCCGTTGGACAAATCATAACTTATTACCTTATTGGTGCCGGCTGTTATCAGTTGGGCTTTTCCCGCGTATTCAACAATTATGGGGGAGGTCCAGCTTGTCGGCTCGTCGCGTTTCTTTACCCAAACATCCTTTCCGGTGTTGGCGTCGACCACAATTATTTTGGAATCTGCCTGGTCGTCCCATTGAACCGCTATTTTGTCCTTGTAAAGCGCCGGTGAGCTACCTTCGCCGAAATTCATTCTCGTCTCCATCTGTCCGAAGTTGCGCGACCATACCAAGTTGCCCTGCATATCCAGACAATAAAGTCCTCTCGAACCGAAGTAGGCGTAAACATGTTTTCCGTCGGTAACGGGCGAATTGGATGCCCAACTGTTGTCGTTGTGCGTGCTTCCCTCGGTGGGCTTCTCCTCAGCGAGAACCTTTTTCCAAAGCTCCTTGCCACTGTTCTTGTCAAACGCCATTATGACGAACTGAAGAGGAGAGTTAACTTGGCTGGATGGTGTTTGTTCCCTATCCGCGGCCGATGTGACAAAAATAGTATTGCCCCAGATTACGGGTGTAGAGTGTCCTTTGCCCGGCAAGTCTACCACCCATTTCACGTTACTTGTTTCGCTCCACGATGTTGGAGGATTTCCGGATGGAGCAACACCGTCGCTGTTGGTTCCTCTCCAGGCAGGCCAGTTGGTGTCTTGACAAAAGATATTTGTCGCGATAAAAAGTGCCGCTAAAATTAGTGTCGCTTTTTTCATTTATTATCGTTTTAAAAGGTGAAAATTGTTACCAATATAGCACTATTTTTTTATTAAATATTATGGGATAATTATTTAACATTAAATTTTTGAGGCTTCCCAGATTTAACATTTCATGTTGGAACCGTTCGGATGTCCATATAAAAACTGATTTTTCCGCTCCTTTTCCCGTTTTGCCCGGTTGTCGGTATCTGTTCATACTCTTACGTTGATACCATTCTCTTTAAGGTAGTTTTTCAGATCGCCAATATTTACTTCGCCGAAGTGGAAGATGCTGGCCGCCAATGCGGCGCTACATCCCGTTGACCTGAAAACCTCGCTGAAATGTTCCATCTTGCCGGCACCTCCGGAAGCTATTACGGGAATCTTTACGGCCTTGGTCACCTCGCCTGTAATGTCGATTGAAAAACCCTTTTTTGTCCCGTCCCCCCGTATAGATGTAAGCAGTATCTCGCCGGCGCCCAGATCTTCGACTTTTCTGGCCCAGTCCACGCAATAGAGTCCCTCTATCGGGGTGTTGCCACCATCCACACAGACGTTCCATCCTTTGGTTGTGAGGTCGGTATCTATAGCCACAACCACGCATTGGCTGCCAAACTCTTTGGCCAGTTCGGTTATCAGGGCGGGATATCTCACCGCCGCCGAGTTTATACTTATCTTGTCGGCTCCCGCCTCCAGGAGTAGGGCAGCATCTTTGACGCCTGT
>DUOU01000204.1 GCA_012838685.1 Bacteroidota bacterium
GCGATCCATTTCTGGGTTATGATGGCTTCAACTTTATTGGCGGAACTTTCCCAATTGACATTGTTGAAGGCCTTTGAAAGATAAACTGTCGCGTCACCGGCTCCCAATCCCAAAGTTTCGAATGAAGCGGCAACTCCTGCTTCATATAAAGTCTTGGCGTTTTCAGCTGTAAGTGTTTTAACCGCCAATTCCGCCCTATTAAGACGATCTTCAGCGAGCGTAAATATTATCGCAGGCTGATCAGCGGATTGGAAGATTCCGGGACCGATATTCGAGACGTTTTCCGGGAGATAATCATCAGTCTGGTCGAGAGTACCCTGAGGAACACCCGCATGGCCACCCGCCGGTCTTTCATAAATATAATCTATACGGGGATCAAGTGTGGTTTTCAGGTAATCTATCACAAAGTCAGAGGCGCAAGTCGCCTTGTAACTCGATATATAAGCGCCACTGGCATCCTTGCAAAGGGCTTCCCAGAAAATATTCATTTTGCCGGGTGTTTCCGCATCCCATCCCGGATCAATAGCCACATTCTCGGTAATGAAACCAGAGCCTTCGGCATCTATTACGGCTATTTCTGATGTAATATAAGAACTTCTTCCTGCCATATCAGACTGACGCGTAAGAATCCTTATCTTCAATGTGTTGGCGAACTGTATCCACTTGTCCATATCCCCTCCAAACATCGCATCGTCATCATCGGGCGCGATAATCTGACCACTCTTGTCAGCTGCCTTTATCGAGGTAATCGCATTTGTCAGTTCGGTAATAAGATCTTCATATATTACCTGAGCATTATCATAGACAGGAGTTGCCTCATATTTTCTTCCCAATGCTTCCGTATATGGAATATCTCCATAAAAATCCACCAAAAGCTGGAAGTGGAAGGCTTTCATTATGGCGCCAATAGCCTGATAATACTCATAACCCTCACCAAGTTCGTAAAGTAACTGGTACTGTTTCAGAGAACGGCTATACGAATATTCGAAAATCCTGGTATAAAATGAGGAGTTGACAAGATATTTGAACTCATCCCAATACCAGGAATATCCCTTAGCCTGGCTCCAATTGGCCATCATCAAATTACCAATTGAGTTCATTCTTCTATCGTCCTGTAGTACCTGTACCGTGTAGTACTGCGCTACCGGCAAGACCAGATCAGGGGTGATTTCGGTGGGATTGTTTGGATCGGTATTTACATCCAACCAATCCTCACATGCCGTGAACAATCCAATTGCCACGAGCAGAACCAAAAGTTTTATAGTGTTTTTCATATTCTATTCAGTATTAAAATTCAACATTAAGAGTAACACCATAAGTCTTTGTAGGAGGAGATTGATAATATCCGCCCATACCCACCGCATTGTTGCTCAAGGCGCTTTCAGTGCCCTGGAACTCAGGATCTGAGTAGCAGTTTTCCGCCGGCAGGAATGTAAGAAGGTTACGTCCCGTAAAGCCAATGGAAACTTTGGATAATGGTGTCTTTTTCAAGATAGAGGCAGGAAGGTCATAGCTTATGGCAACTTCCCTAAGCTTTAATGCTGAAGCGTCATAAACATAGTTTTCATAAACATTGTTGTAAACATCTGTCCAGTAACTCTGGTTTCCACCTGAAACCGGAATATTTGTATTTTCAACATAAGCGCCGGTAACCGGATCTTCATAAACCGAATTAGGAACCACGAAATCCTGTCTGTTGGAGGAAACCGAAGCAAGCGATCTTCCCGTAAACTCCATTGTCCAGGCGAGCTGTGAGTAGAAGACATGGCCGGTTCTGTAATCAAACGTGCCAGAAAGGTTGATACCTTTATAGGACAAATTTGTTGTGCCCCCAAAAATATGTTTCGGCAATGTTCTGCCAACACTCTGAAGTCCTAAATTGGTCAGCGGTTCGCCAGATGTAGCATCGACTATAATCTGACCGGATGCCGTTCTTTGGTATGTATTTGATTTTAACTGGGGAAATTCTTCGTCAACCACGGCATATATACCAACCGAGGTGTAGGTGTTTACCGCAATCTCCTTAAGGTCGTCCTTGATGGACTTAACTATTGTGGAGTTGGTGCTATAGTTGAAACTTTGGTCCCAAACAAATCCGGCAACATCTACAATTGTTCCTCCCAAAGTAACCTCAACACCACTGCCCTGCAACTCACCAATATTGGTCAGGAAAGATGTCGCGCCGGACGCCATGGAAGGGGTTGTTCTTGTAATCAGGTCGGTTGTTCTCGTAAGGAAGTAAGCGGCATCCAAATGTACCTTTGATCTGAAAAAGCCCAAGTTCAAACCAACCTCTGTTGTATTGAGTTTTTCCTTGCGGATCTCAGAGTCTATTGTAGTAGGAGCCAATACGAAACCGTTGGTTTTCAATGGAAAGGATGGATGCTGCTGAAAAGTTTCGTTTATCATATAAGCCGAAAGATCGTTGTAAACGGTCGAATTACTGGCAGTGACCTTAGCGTATGATAATATGTCGCCGCCTTTCAGAGCCGGAATAGCATCGGTCATGACAAATGATAGACCTACAGCGGGATAAAAATAACTGTTATGGCCTTTCGCCAAAGTGGAGGTCCAATCGTTCCTGCCGGTAAATGTCAGGAAGAGATAGTTATTATATCCAAAGGTGAAATCTCCAAAAATACCCATGTTTCTTTCTGTTCTCGCATCGGGAATGATTGTTGGGGTACCCGTACCATTTGATAGATCCCAGAAATCGGGAATACTCAGGTTGTTCACGCTTATCAAAGTTTGGCGCAAATCAAACGAATAGGTCGATGTTCCCAAAATACTTTTTAGAGTAAAGTCACCGTAATTGAAATTACCCGTTAACATGAAATCGGTAGTATAGGCCGATTGCTGGAATTCCTCTGTATCGAGAAAAGAGGTGATATCGGACATTGAAGATTTCAAAACCGGGTCGTACTTAAAAGCTTCCCTCCAGTTCTCCCCGTCACCCCATACGTTGTTTACGGAAGCCCTTCCGGTAAAGTTCAACCAGTCAGATATATCCCATGACAAAGATACGTTGGCGTTGAGTCTGCTCGTCCTGTCTTGGTTCCTTGCCTGGTCTATCATTACGTAAGGATTCTCATAATATGCGTTGTAATATCCGTTCGGAGAAGAATAAAGGTCGTTTTCC
>DUOU01000205.1 GCA_012838685.1 Bacteroidota bacterium
GAGGAATCCCGAAAACCATCGCTATCTCTATCAAGCTCCTGACGATTAGATCTATATCTGGTTGAACCTTCCCTATTCTTCATAAACTCTTCAAATCCTCTCTTTCTCTCATCTTCAAACTCTTTCAGTTTGCTTTTCTGTTCTTTTGTCAAATTGGAGTCGATTTCTTTACGGAACTCCTCCATGTTGGAATTGATACCATCAAAAAATTTTTTGTTGAGTTCTCCATTCAATGCGCCATACTTTTTGACCAGATCATTAAAAATATTGATCTGATCTTCGGTAGGCTCTATGATCCTGCTCAGATATCCAATATATCTCTGTTCCGAAAGAACCATCCTAACAGGCTTTAATTTCTTGTTCCTTATCCAAGCTGAAGTCAGCATGCCAAGAATAAATCCTATTACAAAGACTAACAATACTAAATATACCGGTTTCGCTTTCATAAAATTTAATTAAAAATCACCTGTATGCTCTATAATCCACCAAGCAGACAAATTAACCCCTCATCGTACACATCGCCCAAACCAACCAAAGAGTTGATTGAAAACGATCCCCCTTCCGTAATGAAAATTGATATCAATAAAATTATTATCGCGGCAATTCCAGTTATAGCCACACGACCGACCAACAGCGACAAATTAGAGATAAACTCATTGTCGCGAATTGAAAGAACTTTTTCACTGAAAATAGTTTTGAATACCTTCTCTTCAAAATCTTCATTAAAGTCATAACCTATTCCTTCAAGCTCCAGCTTTTCAGGAAATTCAGCTGTATCAAAATCAGCGTCCAGCGAATCAATGATCAACTTTTTAATTTCTGAATGTTCCATGATGCTCAAAGTTTTTCAAGTATATCTTTTAACTGTTTCTGTGCTCTGGATAATCTTGAAAGAACCGTACCTATCGGCAAATCCAAAATTTCCGCGGTCTCTTTTGTTGAATATCCTTGAAGCATTCTCATAACCACAACGACCCTAAATTTTGGGTCCAAAGATTTCAAAGCCTTATCAACCAACTCCTTGGCCTCCCTTTTCTCTTCATTTGATGAGTCAACAAACTCATACTCATACATCTCGTCGTCACCCGTCCGCGCAAAAGTGGAAAAGAACCTTTTTCTCCTTTTTATCTCGTTTAAGGTCAGGTTTACGGCAATCTTTTGGATATATGTGGAAAGTTTGGCTTCGCCCCGGAACCCGGGCAATGCATTGTACAACTTCACGAAAACCTCCTGTCCAATATCTTCAGCGTAAACCGAGTCTTCCAGCATTCCTTTTACAAGTCTGGCGACCATCTTTCTGTAGCGATTAACGATCTCGCTAAAAGCCAGCTTGTCTCCACTAAGAGACGCCCTAACCAATTCATCATCGTCAGCTTTCCTGTACAACTCCCTCGCACTTCCAATATTAGACAATCTCTCCATTAGATTTATTCCATTCTGTTAAATTTAATTAACAAAATTTAATTGACAAAGCCGGGTCAATTTAACTTTCCATAATCCAGTTCCACATCATAATTCTTTGTATATCTGATCGGAAAAAGAAAATAATTTTCAAATCCATCATTAACACTTTCCCTCATAAATTTGAAATTTGTCTGGAGCAGGTCGGGATTGTGGATCCCGGGATTAGAAATAAACTCTTCGCCATTGAGCGATATTCCACTTATGAAATAAAAAGCGATATCAAAACCCAACCATGCATAGCTCATCTCCTCCGGTTCCATCAGAAATCGGCTATAATAGGATTCCACGAAAGATCTGACATTTTTATTGGAGTAGTCGATCCAAAACGGAGAAAAGACAAAGAGGTCAAGGTCAAACAGATACCTGGGCTCGATATTGCTCATGCTCCTGATCACGGGATACCCAAAAACATGGATATTATTCCTTTTGGATAAAGTGTGTATTTCCTGTAATGTCTCACTTATTACCGAGTTATCCTCTGAAGCGATAACAACCACATTTTCCATATTTTTTGATATCGCGTGGCTAAGCCTGTTTATTGAATCATTATTGAACGTTGATTTGCTATAATATAGATACTCCTTAAATCTTATCTCTTCGTACGGAATTTTTGTGCTTAGTTCCTGTAGTATCTTGTTTTTGAATTCTTTTACCTGGGGATCGGTACCGGCTGTATCCGTGTGAATGAAAACTATGTTGCCATCAAAATATTCGCCAACTTTTCTCGCAATATCGTCCTGTGACACCTCAATAAACGGATTGGCGACAAACAATGTCGGGTTTCCCTTCACCAGTTCATCGCTCATCAACTGGACAGGGGAAACAACAGGAATATTCCTGGATGAAGCGAAGTCAGATACAATAGCCAAATTTGAACTGTACACCGGGCCAATAATAAGATCAACATTATCAAGTTTGCCCCGGTTTATCAAATCTCTCATCTCTTGGTTATTGTTTGTAATGTCATACGTATGGAGATTTATTGTCAGCCCAAGACTTCTCAGCGAATCCGCCGCCATTAGTATACCCTGGTACATCTCAATAAATCCAATACTTCTGGAATAGATCCACTCTTCCTGGCGGGGAACAGTTTTATATATTTTTTTGCCGTTCAAATATTGCGATGAGTCGATATCATACCTTACACTGTTCTCCCTTAAAAACAGAGGCAGAAGTACCGCCACATCAATACTACCTTCCAAAGAGTTTATAACAGTTGGTGAGGAAGCAACCTCTAATGCAATGCTATCTACAGTCTCAATATCCTCATAGTAAATAGGATATTCCGAAATATATTCCTCTTTCGCATATTCCAGGGGTATCTTTATCATGTCACCCTCAGATGGGAAGCGGACATTTCTGTTTTCTCTTCTTAGATTTCTAAGCGAAATGCCGTAATAATTGGCAATCGATGATAAATTTTCTCCCTTCCTGACCCTGTGAAAGAAAAATGCGGTATCCTGAACCGTGAAATTTTGTGTGGCAATCTTAAAATCTCTTTTCGGAACAGCTATTTCCATCCCTATTGAAAGCTTGGTAATGTCAATATCTGGATTTGAATTGAGTATATCGTTTTCCGCGACTCCATAAAGTCGGGACAAAGAATAGACAGTTTCACCGGACTGGAGTATATGATATTCATATAGATTCTCATCTTTTTGATCAACAGGGATCAATAAAGCCCGGGAAGGTGTCTCCTCAACAATATCTCTATAAGGTATCAACAAAGTTTCTCCCTCCCTGACCACATAGACAGCACTTGGATTGTTCTGGGTCAACTCCTCTATTGTAACATTATAAGCCCTTGAGATCGAATAGGCTGTCTCCCCTTTTTTTACGGTATGCAAATAGTACTGTTTACCGGAAATTATTGTCTTTTCGTTTGATCTTTCGACAACCACCTGCCCGTTTACCGAACATATTGTAGTTACCATCAAAAAAACGACTATAGTAATCGCCTTAAATTTACGACTCATCATATAAAATTTTATTTTTTGCTTCTCTCCTTCCCAATCTTCATATAACAAGCACAAAACCAACAAAAAAGGTAATAGTGGTCAATATTTTAAAATTTGTCTACATCCGGATAAACAGAAAACAAAACAGGAAATTATTCAACTATCTGGTTTTTTCTGAACCCGGTTAAAAATCTTTCGCAGTTACCTTTTATCCTGGCCGCGACATCAGTCAGGTCACTCTTAACAAATTTTTCTCCTGAAATTCTCTCATATAGCTCAATATACCTTTCTGAGACCTCATTGACAAATTCATCTGTCATTTCCGGTACAATCTCTCCGCTCCTGCCCTGAAAACCGTTCGCCATCAGCCATTCGCGAACAAACTCTTTTGACAACTGTCTTTGTGGCAGCCCCTTATCAAACTTTTCCTGATACCCGTCAGCATAAAAATATCTGGAAGAGTCAGGTGTATTGATTTCGTCAATAAGAAAGATCTTCCCATCCTTTTTCCCAAATTCATATTTTGTATCAACAAGTATCAAGCCATGTCGCGCCGCGATCTCGGTCCCTCTCCTGAAAACATCCATTGTGTACTTTTCCATTAACTTATATTCATCCTCAGGTACCAGACCTTTTTCAATTATCTCTTCGCGAGATATATCTTCATCATGAGATCCTTGTTCAGCTTTGGTAGTCGGCGTAATGATAGGTTCGGGAAACTTTTGGTGTTCCCTCATTCCATCAGGCAATTCAATGCCACATATTGTTCTGGAACCCGACTTGTAAGCGCGCCAGGAACTACCCGTTAAATAGGCCCTTACTATCATCTCAACAGGATATGGCTCACATTTGTGCCCAAAAGTCACGGCCGGATCGGGCGATGCTATCTTCCAATTTGGAACTATATCTTTTGTAGCATCCAGAAATTTTACCGCTATTTGGTTTAATACCTGCCCTTTATACGGGATACCCCTGGGCAAAACAACATCAAATGCCGAAATTCTATCCGAAACTATAACCATCAGATACTCGTCATCAATATTATATACATCCCTTACTTTCCCTTTATAGATACCCTTCAGGCCGGGAAACTGAAAATCTGAACCTGTAATTGTCTTTACCATCTATATTATCTATTTTTTTCCTCTTCCTCGTAAGCTCTCACTATCCGCCGTACAAGTTTGTGCCGGACAATGTCATTCTCATCGAATCTTATTATTGAAACACCCTCTATCCCATCAAGTATTCTCATTGCCATGGGCAAACCGGAATCTCCCTTTCTGGGAAGATCAATCTGTGTTGAATCACCTGTCAAAATAAACTTTGAATTTACCCCCATACGTGTCAGGAACATCTTCAACTGGCTTATTGAAGCATTCTGGGCCTCATCAAGTATCACAAAAGCGTTTTCCAATGTTCTTCCCCTCATAAAAGCCAGGGGGGCAATTTGAATTGTCCCATCCTCCAACCAGGTCTCCAGCCTCTTAAACGGCAACATATCTTGTAACGCATCGTATAACGGCTGTAAATAAGGATCAAGTTTTTCTTTCATATCTCCGGGAAGAAAGCCAAGCCTCTCCCCCGCCTCCACTGCCGGACGGGTCAAAATAATTCTCTTTACGCTTTTTTCTTTCAGTGCCCGAACGGCCAGTGCTATTGAAGTATATGTTTTTCCTGTTCCGGCCGGTCCTTCCGCTATAATTAAATCGTTATTAACAGACTTATTTACAAGCATTAACTGATTCGGAGTTCTGGCGCGCACCGGCTTCCCGCTTGAACCATAAAGCAAGGTCTTCCCAAACTCAGGATCCCGCGATGTTCCGATATAGTTATTGTCCGACAGAAGTTTCTCCAGTTCAACATCGCCTATATGATTGTATGTTTTGAAATGGGTGACAATGCGTTCGAATTTTTCATTGAATGCCGCCAACTCACTATCTTCTCCGACACATTTAACCATATTGTCGCGGACAACGATCTTTAATTTTGGGAAGTGTCCCCTTATCTTATCGATTATAACGTTATTAACGCCAAAAAAGGCAACAGGGTCAATCTCTTCAAGAATTTTTATTATTTCTGCCATAAGTTTCCCATCCCGATCACATTAAAAAAATTGCGGATTGTGACGCACAAAGTAAGCTTATTTTTTATTAGAAGTGTATCTTTGTTGGTCATTTTTAACTATGCCAGTAATAACATTGACCACAGAATGGAGACCGGATGACATTTATACCGGTATATTGAAAGGCAGGATTTGCTCTCTCGCGCCAGGGGCGAATATTATTGATAACGCTTCCGCGCTTCCTGCCTTTAATATTCCCCATGCCTCTTTCGTTGTTAGGAACACATTCTCGTTCTATCCCCAGGGTTCGATACATATCATCTGTGTGGGATCAGAAGCCTCCAAAGAGACCAAATATCTCGCTGTAAAAGCAAAAGGCCATTATTTTATCGGAACCGACAACGGAATATTCAATCTGATCCTGAACTCGGGACCCGATGAAGCCGTAGTTCTGGGAAAAGACGAAAAAAAAAGCGAACTGGATATTTTTGCCGAAACCGCGGCTGAAATTTTTGCCGGAAAAGAGTTATCCCAGATTGGCTCACCTATAGTAAATATTGTGGAGAAAGTGCCTTTACGGGCAACAATAGATAAAAACCTGATTTTGGGAAGCGTCATTTTTATCGACTCCTATGGCAACGCTTTCACCAACATCACAAAGGATATATTCTTAAGGGTATTCGACCAAAAACCATACAGGATAATAATCCAGAGCAATAGAAATTTCATCTCTTCCATAAAAGAAAAATATTGCGATGTTCCTGACGGAGAACTGTTGGCAAGATTCAACTACCTGAATCTTATTGAAATAGCCATAAATGGAGCCAACATTTCCGAACTTTTCAACCTTGAAGTAGGTTCCTCGGTCAGGATTGAGATCGCTGATGAGACGATCAGAAAAAATGGACTGTTTTGATTTACAATAAAAATGAACGATAAAGAAAAAAGTGCCGGAGAGTTTATCAGGCTCCTTCAAATAATGGACGAGTTGAGGGATAAATGTCCTTGGGACAAGAAGCAGACAAACGACACATTAAGAAAATTGACCATAGAGGAGACCTATGAACTCGCCGACGCCATTATCTCCGGAGACGACGACGCGATTCGGGGGGAACTTGGCGACTTAATGCTACATATCGTATTTTACGCCAAAATGGGCGAAGAAAAAGGCTCTTTCAATATAACCGATGTATTGAACGGCATCTGCCAAAAATTGATATACAGGCACCCCCATGTTTTTGGCGACACCAAGGTGAACAGCGATAAGGATGTCATAGTTAACTGGGAAAAGCTTAAAGCAAATGAACAAGATGAATACAGACGAGTTCTTTCTGGAGTTCCCGATTCATTGCCAGCCACTATCA
>DUOU01000206.1 GCA_012838685.1 Bacteroidota bacterium
GTTGAAGCATCGGGGGTTCCTGTAAGTCCCGGAATAATCGTTGCCCATATGGAAGATATTCCCAAAACATCATGTTTATCGTTTCCATTGTTCGTTAAACCTGTTGCCGAGGGTACCGGTAAGGGCATTACCACCAGAAGTACAGTCCATAATTTTGAAGAGTTGGGCGCGATATGCGGCGATTTATTGGAAAAGTATTCCCAACCGGTGCTGGTGGAAGAATATCTGCCGGGAAGGGAGTTTACTGTTGGCGTGGTGGGCAGCGGCAGAAAATCAACCTGTATTGGGGGTATGGAGATAATCTGCAAAGATGGTTTGCCATATTCGAATGAGGTAAAGGAGAACTATAAAGATTACGTTGAGTATATCCCCATTGAAAAGGAACTTTGGGAAGAGTGTTCAAAAGTATCTAAAGATGCCTGGGTAGCGCTGGGAGGCGTTGATGCCGGTAGAATCGACCTGAAAGCGGATAGAAACGGAAAAATATGTTTTATCGAAGCCAATCCGCTGGCAGGGCTGAATCCTGTACATTCTGACCTGCCTATTTTATCGGGGATGAGCAATATTTCATACCACGAGTTGATAAATAAAATTGTTGAATCGGCAATAAAAAGAGGTTCAAATAAAATTTAAGATGGCTGTTCGCTCAACAATTCTGTTCCAAAACAATATTTTAATTATTATATGGATCGTTGCCTGATACTTTACAATAGTCCCGCCGATGAAGCCCTTGCCGACGAAATAGATGTCCTTGAACAGGTGGAATTTGTTTCCAACGGTTTAAGGGAACTTGGGTATAAGGTTGATTATCACGGATTGGGGAATGATTTGGAAAAAGAGATCTTCGCCATCTCCAAATCAGGTTATGATTTCGTATTTAACCTTGTTGAGGCAGTATACGGATATGCCGAGATACTGCATTTCGTTCCTTCATTGCTCAATCTTTGGAAGATACCTCACTCCGGTTGTCCCGCTGATGCGGCATTTATTACCGCCAACAAGGTATACTCAAAAAAATTGATGAAATTATGTGGGATACCCATAGCCGAAAATCATAAAATTTCTAACTGGAGGGAACTCACCATAGGTAAAAAATATATTTTGAAGCCCGTTTGGGAAGACGGCTCCGTTGGGATTAACGAAGATTCCGTGTTCATTTATGAAGGGAAAAAGCCTTCTATCTTAGAAGACAAAGTTGATAGCCATTGGTTTATAGAAAATTATCTCGATGGACGCGAATTTAATGTCAGCATAATAGCCAACAGGAAAGAGCCCTTAGTGCTCCCACCCGCGGAGATGACATTCAGGGATTATCCCGAAAATATGCCAAAAATCGTGAGTTACAAGGCAAAATGGGAAGAAAACTCTTTTCAGTACAAACAGAGCGTAAGAAGTTTTGATACAGACATTTCGGAATATACCATCAACAAAATGAGAAGTATCGCCATAGATTGCTGGCATCTGTTCAACCTTCATGGATACGCGAGGATCGATATGAGGACAAACAAGGAGGGGAAACTGTTTGTTATGGAGGCGAACGCCAATCCATGTATTTCGGCCGACAGTGGCTTTGTCGCCGCCTGTTTCCATCATGGCCTGACAAAAAAAGAGATTATCGCCAACATAATAAGCGATTTGAACAATCCTAAAATTTGATTCCCTTTGATTTTATTCAGTTAAATATGGTGACTTTATCCAATAATATCAGTGCGAGCGACAGAACCGCGTTCAGTTCTATACTTGAATCATCGGGTTATTTCTACGATTTTGAAGTTGACGTCGCATTGTCACTCCTTGACGAATCTATTGCTAAAGGTCAGAAAGAGAGTGGTTATTATTGGATAAAAATCATTGACAACGATAAAATTGTGGGTTTCGCTGTATTTGGCCCCAATCCCTGCACTACGCATTCGTGGGATCTATATTGGATCGCGATCCATGAACAGATGAGAAACAAACATTTGGGAGCTTTTTTGCTTAAGGCTGTTGAAGAATCTGTAGAAGATAAAATGGGTAGAATTATATGGATAGAGACATCTGGCAGGCCATTATATGAACCAACACAACATTTCTATATAAAAAATGGTTACGAACTCCACGCATTTTTGAAAGATTATTATGGTGTTGATGATGATAAACTGGTATTCAGAAAAGAGATCTCTCCTACTTCCTCAAGGAAAAAGTAACCTTAAAACCTGTGTTGTTTTGGTTTGATGCCGCTACCGTACCACCGTGGTACATAATTGCGTGACGAACGATTGACAAACCAAGGCCCGATCCCCCGTCCTCTCTGGATCGCCCACCATTAACCCTGAAGAATCTTTCAAAAATTCTGTTCAAATAATTTTCATCAACCCCTATACCAGTATCCGATACGCTGAAGAAATAAAATTCGCTGTCCTCGCTTGTTAGTTCTATTTTGAGAGTTATCCACTTCCCGGCGTGCTTCAGTGAATTCTCTATCAAATTCCTGAAAATAGAATAGATAAGAGTCTGGTTTCCTATTATAGTAATGTTTTGGGGCAAACTATTTTCAACCTTGACCGAATTCTCGTTAATTTTACCGGCAAACTCTTCAATTACATCTTTCACGATTTCAGAGACAAAAACTTTTTCTTTCTTGAACAGTTGATCGGCTTCCCCAAGTTTGGAGAGCAGGGCAACATCCCGTAAAAGATCCGATAATCTCACGGCCGCATCGTATGTTCTTCTGGTAAAAGCTATTCTTTTGTTCTCAGGCAGATCTTCCTCCAATAGAGTCTCAGCATATCCCCTTATAGCGCTAACAGGTGTCCTTAGTTCATGAGCTATGGAATTGGTCATTTCCGACTTAAGATCCATTCTCGCCTTTTGCTGGGCAAGGACATCGGCCTTTAACCGCGATATGTCCCTTCCAAATCTTGTCGCAATTTGCCATAAAAAGAATATCGAGATAACGAACAGACTCAACGCCAAGATGATGAAAGAGCGTCCAGCCTGGAGAAAATTTTTTATTTCAACATCATACGGAAGAGCCGCACGGATAAAACCACTCTCAACTTTTTTAGCGTAATATACAAATGGAACTCCAACAGATTCTGATCGTCTTATATCCGATCCACTTCCATTAACAATAGCTTCCTTGATTTCTGGGCGACTAAAATGGTTTTCCATCTCATCGATATCACCTATATTATTGTCGTATATAACCTCTCCTCCATTATTGATCACAGTTATCCTTATATTACCCGGCAGAGAATTGTCATGATAATCCTTTTCCGCAATATTGCAATATATACTGAGCTGTTCTTCAATAAGATGCCTTTTATATTGTTTTTCCCTAACCTGTTGGTACCAGACCACCGTTCCGGTAAAAACAATAAAAACAATAAAGAAATAAAGAAACAGCCGAGTTCTGTAATCAATCTTTATCATAATCTATTTTTTTGCCAAACAATACCCATAGCCACTCCGATTAATAAGAAGACGTCCTCCTGAAAGAAGTTTTTTCCTTAGTCTGGCGAGGTGAACATCAACCGTTCTGGCCTCAACAATGGTACCATCCGGCCATACCTTCAAAAGCAGGTCTTCTCTTGATAATATTCTGCCAGGGGTCTGCATTAATGCCACTAAAAGCATATATTCCGTTTTTGTCAACATTACCGCCTCTCCGTCAACCCTAACCGATTTATTCAACAAATCTAATGTAATATTTTCGAAAACCAGTATATCCGCTTTCTGGGGCGCACGGGCCAAAACAGCTTTGACCCTGGCAATAACCTCTTTAACCGAGAACGGTTTAGCGATATAATCGTCGGCTCCCAAAGAAAAACCATGAAGAAGATCTGATTCAGTGTCCAAGGCCGTGAGAAAAATTATTGGGATATCATTTCTGATTTTTCTTATTTTTTCCGCTGTCTGGAATCCATTGATCCCGCTCATCATCACATCAAGCAAGATCAGTCTGTAATCATCCGACTGCTCGACAAGCGCGACCGCCTCTTCTCCCGATGTAGCGGTTTCAACATCATAATCGTTCTTCTGCAGGTTATACGCCAAAATATCCAAAAGATCCTGTTCATCGTCAACTATCAAAATTTTCATTTTTAAGAAATTTTTTGTTGTTATAAGTAAGAGAAGAATAGTTTAATCATACATTCCTAGTGAAACTTTTGATCTATACAATGCGATTCCGGTTTGAAAAATAAAGTTAAAATTTTTGATGCCGAAGTTCCTCGGCTTCTACGAAGAAAACAATATCTTCAGCAATATTACCGGTTCTGTCGCCTATTCTTTCAATTCTCCTGATAACAGAGTTAAGATGCAGTACTTCAAGAGCCTCTTCGGGATTTTCCGCGACATATTCAGCAAGTGACTCAATAGCGTTACCATATAGATTATCTACCTGGTTATCCGTTTTCAAAATCTCGCCGCACAAGTGGCTGTCCTCATTGATCAGAGCCGTTCTCGCGCTTAAAAACATCCCTTCAGTAAGCCTCATCATCTCTTCAAGTCGCAACTTTTCATACAAAACCTTATCGATAGGTTTTGTCTGATCGTACAGAACAAAAAGAGCGATGTTCTCCGCGAAGTCGGCTATTCTCTCCAAATTGTTGGTAATCTTGAATATTGATATCACGAAACGAAAATCAAGAGCCACGGGCGAAAACAGGGCAATAAAACTTTCGCAATAGTGATCCACCAGCAACTCCTGCGCGTTAACCACTCTCTCTTTGGCAATAATCTCCCTTGCGAGTGTCTTATCAGATTTTCTCAGGGCTTCATATGACTTAATTAACTGTCCCTGTACCAAATTCCACATCTCTATATGGTGGTTTTTCAGTATTTTTATCTCATTTTCAATATGTTTCATGCTACGTCTATTTATTTATCCAAATCTTCCCGTTATATAATTTTGAGTCGCCTCTAACCGAGGTTTCAAGAACATCTGCCTTGTTTCCCCATATTCAATCAGCTCACCAAGATAAAAAAAAGCTGTTTTATCGGAGATTCTCGAGGCTTGTTGCATATTATGGGTCACTATTACTATAGTATAATCATTCCTCAATGTAAATATAAGATCCTCTATTTTGGAGGTTGACAATGGATCCAAAGCTGAAGCAGGCTCATCCATCAGGATTATTTTTGGTTTTATCGCCAAGGCTCTTGCTATGCACAGTCTTTGTTGTTGCCCTCCTGAAAGTTCAAATGCCGACTTTTTCAGCTGATCTTTCACCTCATCCCATAAAGCGGCGCTTTTTAAAGAATTCTCCACAACCTCTTCCAACACATATCTGTCCTTTTCGCCCGCGACCCTCAAACCGTAGGCTACGTTTTCAAATATTGATTTTGGAAACGGATTTGGTTTTTGAAATACCATTCCCACCTTTGTTCTCAACGAATCTACGTCAACTTTTTTATCGTATATATTCTGCCCATCAATAATCAGATTGCCTGTCATTCTGGTATTATCAATAAGATCGTTCATCCTGTTCATCAATCGCAAAAATGTTGATTTTCCACAACCCGACGGACCAATTAAAGCTGTCACACTATTCTCTTCGATACCCATTGAAATTCCTTTCAGAGCATGAAAATCGCCATAATAAAAATCTATATTTTCAGCTGAAATAATATCCATTTATTTAACTTTTTTATTGAAAACATTTCTTATTGTGCTTGCCAATATATTAATTATCAACACTATAATAATCAATACCAATGCCGTGCCATATGCCATGGGACGCGCGGCCTCAATATCGGTTCCACTTGTCGACAATACATATAAATGGTAAGGCAAGGCCATCACCTGATCAAAGATCGAAGAGGGCAACTTGGGCAGGAAATACGCGGCAACTGTAAAAAGAATAGGAGCCGTTTCTCCCGACACCCTCCCAATTGAGATAATCAATCCGGTTAAAATATTTGGAACCGCCATAGGTAAAACCACTTTGTTTATGGTCTGTAATTTAGTGGCTCCCAAAGCCCTGCTTCCGTTTCTAAATGAATTGGGAATCGCTTTCAGAGACTCTTCGGTTGTTCTGATAACAATAGGGAGAACAAGAAGGCCCAATGTAAAAGACCCGGCAATAATACTATCCCCAAAGCCCAGAGTATTCACGAATAAAGCCATTCCAAAGAGACCAAACACTATCGAGGGAATGCTTGCCAAATTGTTTGTCATTATCCTAATGAACTTCACGAACAGGTTATTCGCCGCATATTCATTTATGTAGATGCCCGACATCACACCAATCGGGAAAGCTATCACCATAGATCCAACTACAAGGCATAGTGTTCCAACTATTGCCGGAAAAATCCCCCCTTCCGTCATACCTTCGGTTGGCGCGGTTGTCAGAAACTCCCAGGATATGACACCCGCTCCCTTAATAAAAATGAACACCAGTATCCAGGCCAACAACCCGACAACTATCAATGCCATCATCCTGAAAGTCCAAAATACCAGTGCCTGTTTTTTCTGTTTTCCTGTCATCACATATGTTGTTTGTATTGTTTCGCGGAAATCAACTCCACGGTAATACTGATTATTAAAGTAATAATAAACAATATTACACCTAACATAAAGAGAGCTTCATAATGGGCTCCTCCATTGGGAGCTTCCCCAAGTTCCGCGGCAATTGTCGCTGGAATAGTCCTTACCGGTTCCAATAAAGTTGTCGGTATTACCGCGGAATTTCCCGTAACCATCAATACAGCCATAGTCTCCCCTATTGCCCTTCCAATTCCCAAAACAATCGCGGCCATTATACCGCTGATACAATAAGGTATGGTTACCCTGAAGATTGTCTGCATATGTGAGGCTCCCAGTGCCAATGAAGCCTCTTTTGTGGAAAGAGGTACGGTTCTTATAGAATCCTCCGCAACCGAAATAATCGTAGGTAAAGCCATTATTGCCAAAATAATTGCCCCGGCCAGGCCAGTTTCACCAACAGGTAAATCAAAAAGTTTTTGAATAAGCGGAACTATAACGACAAGTCCGAAAAATCCATATACAACGGAAGGA
>DUOU01000207.1 GCA_012838685.1 Bacteroidota bacterium
CATAGCGTGACTTATATTTTATATTGGGAGCTTGAAAACGAATTGATTCACGCTGAAGCGACAAAATCCGGATTGGAAAAATTTTACAAACGGTTCAACCGATGTTTAATAACAATGCCGAAAATAATACTTGGAGAGAGGATAAAATAAAATCAGTTTTTGCGGTGGCTGACAGTAACTAAGCTTGTAATCCCCAATGTTTCATACATGCGAACCGTTACCATTAATACTGAAAAGAGATGCAATACAGAAAGACAATAACTGAAGAAGGAGTTGATATACAGACTATATAGACCAAGTAGACAGACAAACAAGCTGACCGAGTTTTTTGCGAAGTTGCTCAAGCCAACCCATAACCCAAATTCGCAAAATAACTAAATTACCAAAAATACCCAGACTCTTGCGGTAATTATGTTTTATATCATTATTGTCAGGTTAAAACTGACTTTTTTACTATGATAGATAATTTATTTAAATTATTATTCGTATCATTGTTGTCAGGTTAGAGCTGACTTTCAGGTTATGAAAAATAAGTTTATATCAACGCAATCAAATGAAATTCTTGCTCATTTCAATAAGATGAACAAGGATTGCTTTGACTATTCTGAAGCACGGACAGCATTGCCGGATTCCAGCGAAAGCGCATTAAAGGAACTGCTCAGTGATATGGTTAGGAGAGGGCTTTTAATGAGATTGAAGAAAGGCTTGTACTATATCATACCTTATGAACAAGAAGCTCATTCTTTTATGCCCGATTGGCATTTGTTGGCTGAACACTTGACTAAAGGTACAGAACACTACATAGGTTATTACTCTGCAATGCAAATCCATAACTTAATAACTCAGCCATCTCTGAAGGAGCAGATTGTTGTTGCAAAACAAATACGACCGTCCACCATAAAGATTAAGGATATTACCTTTCAATTCATTTATCATAATAGCGATCACTTCTTTGGTTCCAAGAAAATATGGGTTGATAGTTTCAATAAGGTTATGTGTTCTGACCTGGAAAAAACGATTATAGACTGTTTGTTTAAACCGGATTATGCGGGAGGTATTGTTGAGATTGCCCGAGCTATTTATGTTTCAAAAGACAAAATCAAATATGACAAGCTTCTTGAATACGCGCAAAAATTCAACTCACAAGCGGTATTAAAGCGTTTGGGATTTCTTCTTGAGACCCTTGAAATAGATTCCGGAATCACAGAACGATTGCAAAAGGCTAAAACAGCGTCATATGTCCTTTTAGATACGGAACTTCCGAAATCAGGCAAAATGATAAGTCGTTGGAGTATTCAGCAAAATCTGGAAACTGAAACCATTAAATCTGCCATCTACACATGATTAAACCCGGAGAAATACAAAATAGGGCACGTGAGGTTGGTGTGCGAGATCAACAGATTGAAAAAGATTACGTTATTTTATGGATTTTGTGGGGTATCGCGCAACATAGTCAACTTTCCAAGGCCATTGTATTTAAAGGTGGTACTGTATTAAAGAAATTCTATTTCGAAGACTACCGCTTTTCGGAAGACCTTGATTTTACCTTGCTTGATAACGAGATTTCAAACGGACAAATATTTGGATGGTTTGAAGAAGTCTTTGAATATATAAGAGATGAAGCCAATATTCCTCTTGAAATTATTGATCCCGATAGTTGTCGGGACATACATGAACATGAAGATGACAGCATCAACTTTTACATTGGCTATGTTGGTCCACTTGGAGGATTAGGAGCCAATAAAAAGGTCAAGGTCGATATTTCAATAAGTGAAACATTGGTTTTCGATCCAGTCACGAAAAAAGCATTTCCGGTTTATACAGATCAGGAAGACTATGAACTTCTTTGTTACCCTCTTGAGGAAGTTTTGGTTGAAAAAATGAGGTCTGTGATGCAACGCATGCAGGCTCGTGATTTTTACGATATCTGGTACCTTTTGGAAATTTATAAAATAAATATCGACTTTTATGCGGCAGAGTTTCGAACCAAGTGTGAAAGCAAGG
>DUOU01000208.1 GCA_012838685.1 Bacteroidota bacterium
CGACAAAATGATATACAGGGTAACGGCAACAATATGTGCGGCAACTGGATAAGCGGTATAAATTTCCTGGATAACGCCCGTTTGGGCGATCAAGAGAATCTGCCGGCAGATCTTAAAAACAATCCCGGAAACAACAGATATTTCATGATTCCGCTCCTGCTTGGACTGTTGGGACTGATTTGGCAGTACAAAAAGGACAACAACGATTTTATCGTGGTTCTCTCCTTCTTTATAATGACCGGCTTGGCAATAATTGTTTATCTAAATCAGACCCCTAACCAGCCAAGGGAGAGAGATTACGCATATGTTGGCTCTTTCTACGCCTTCGCTATATGGATCGGACTGAGCCTTGTTCCCATATATAACGCTGTGCGCAAATATCTGAACAATAAGGTAGCCGCGATAATATCCACTCTTGTCCTTCTGGCCGCCTGCCCCGCATTGATGGCCAGTGAAAACTGGGACGACCACGACAGATCAGGTCGTTACACCGCAAGAGATATCGGGGCAAACTACCTGAACTCAACCGCTCCCAACAGTATTATTTTTACTTACGGCGACAACGATTCTTTCCCCGTATGGTACGCCCAGGAGGTTGAAGGAGTGAGAACCGATGTAAGGGTAATCAATCTAAGTTACTTCCAGGCCGGATGGTATATAAAGATGATGCGACAGAAAGCGTACGAATCAGATCCTATTCCTATGACCCTGCCCAATGAAAAGTATAACGACGGAACGAGGGACCAACTGCTCATCAACTCTACCGGCAGGGCCGTTCCGATAAAAGATGCCGTGCTGTTCGCCGGACAGGATGATAGAAGATATATGTACGAATTATCAAGGGGAGAATTTTTCAACTACCTGCCCTCAAATGTCTTCACCATAGATGTGGACAGCCAAAAGGTTCTGTCCAACGGTACGGTAAAAGATTACTATAAGGATCGCTTGATTTCGCCCATGATATGGAACTACTCCTCGGATTATGTTCTGAAAGGCAATTTCGCCATTATGGATCTGTTGGCGACGAACGATTGGGACAGACCTATCTATTTCGCCACTACCGTTCCATCAAGCCAGTACAACGGTCTTGAAAATTTCTTCGTCCAGGAGGGGCTGGCCTACAGGGTCGCGCCCATAAAAATTGACGAACCTGCCCCCGGTTCTTTCGGAATGATCGATCCATATGTTATGTACGACAACGTAATGAACAAATTCAAATGGGGCAACGCTGAAGATCCATCGGTATATCTTGATGAAACTAACCGCCGTATGTTCTCAAACTTTAGAAATACGATAGGAGATCTGGGCAAAGCCCTTCTCGTTCTGGGCGATACGACAAAAGCAATTGAGGTGGCGGATAAAGGTATGGCGTTGGTACCACATTCAAAAATGCCGTACGACTATTTCATGATAACCATCGCCGAGGTCTATTTGCGCGCCGGAGAGACAGAAAAAGGGGAGGCTCTTTTGGGAGATATCATTGAATATGCCAAAGAATATCTACTATACATATCTTCTTTGGATAGCAAATTTAAATATGGGCTCGACTACCCCATGGGGATAAACATGCAGACAATCCTAGATATATACAGATTATCTGTTAACTTGGGAATGACCCCCTTGGCAGATATTTCGGAAGCCCTTATAAACGATTACTACTATAAACTATATTCATATTGACCATGAAGTTCTTCAGGTTCCCGATAATAGCGAGATGGATCCTGAGAAAAGCTCTCTACAATACGGGCAGACCGGGAAAAACGGTCTGCCTCTCTTTTGATGACGGTCCCGACCCGGAAACAACTCCCATTATCCTTGAAATCCTGGAGCGTTACAACATTAAGGCTCTATTCTTTCTTAACGGCCGCAATGCCGAAAAATATCCAAACCTGGCCGAACTGATCAGGGAGAAGGGCCATATCACCGGAAACCACGGCTACAGCCACCTGAAAGGCACAAAAACCAAATTCAGGGAATATATTGATGATGTCCGCTTGGCCGCAGAAAATACCTCCACAACAATATTCCGACCCCCGTACGGCAAAATCACCCCCAGGCAATACCGATATTTGATAAAACATTTTACCGTTGTGCTATGGGATCTTATGGCGTATGACTTTGATCAAAACTTTGACAAAGGAAAAGTGCTTAACCTGATTTTGACAAAGTGTCGTAACGGATCAGTGATCGTGTTGCACGATAAACCCGGTGCTTCCTCAACGGAGATACTTGAGGAGGTTATAATCAACCTTATCGGTAAAGGATACCTTTTTGTGCTTCCTGAAGGTATATAGTTTTTATTTGCCAAAAAAAGATACAGCCTCACTGAAAACTGTTTCAAAGGCATCATCAACCAGAAGATGTCCTCTGTTTTTTAATATGGGAAAGGGCACTTCATGTGAATATTCATAAGGAAAATCCATCACTTTGATATTCTCCTCGGTAAATCCGGCCCCTGTCAGCGTTTTAATGATACCTGTTGGGGGTATCACAGTATCTTTAGCCAATGTGATGACATAAACCTTGTCCTGGAACCGTTTCATGGCGTTGTCCCTGAACTCTTTCTTTCGGGAAAGACTGATCATCGACCGGAACGATAACCCGAGATCATCGTTGTTGAAGAAATCATAAAGCCTGCATCCTCTTTTTATTGTTTTTTCAAAATCGGTTATAAAATAGCTGAATAAAGTATCGTATGCTATTTTGTCCATAATATATCTTGATGTGCCCTTCATATATGAAAACACCGAACCCCCGCAAAACATGAAAAGCCTCGAATTGTCGAAAAGTCCTCTCGGGTTCGCCATCAGGATAATTTGCGACATAAACGCTCCTATTGAATAGGCGAAAATATCCACGTTCCCTGTTTTTGGCAAAAGAGGATGGGTGCCATCCTGAATTGACTCCACAAGCTTGCAAACATCCTTGACAGTTTGGTATCCCGAGGAGAAAAATCTTAATGGAGTTTCGCTCAACCTGTTGCTTAAAACAACATTCGCTAGACTCAACTTATTATCAATTTCTCCTTTATCTGCTTTTCGGGTGTTAAAGCTTTTGAACACCGACCGCGGATCGCGCCATGTCTGGGGCGACCTATTGATGTGGAACGATATGGGGAAAAGTACTATATAACTACCTGATTTCTTGGCCAGATAATAGGCCCAGGCCAGGTATTTGTCCCAACTCCTTTCGTTCAAACCATGAAACAACAATATTACCTTATTTGATGATCTATCTTCAGGAACAAAAACCGGATATGAAAAGTGGCTGTTTTCATAAATGTTCGCGTCATTGTCCGAAGAGAAAAAGTAATTGTCTATTGTCGAATCAAATTTAACGTTGTGAATCGTAATCGTGGAACCATTGATAAATCCTGAATCCCCCGTCGGAAGGAAAGCGGATTTCAATTCGTCATATATTTGTGTGTATGGTGTCATCGCAAACTGTTTTTATCCCTGTTTTTTTGATTTTTAATTTTAACCTATAAATATTTTTATTAACTTTAATAGGTTGGATGGTATCGCATAAGCGGTAATAACCATAGTTGTTGCTCTGCTTGTGCCTATTCCATGCAACAAAGTAAATAGAGTCCCAAAGAATGGTCAAATCAAAGTGTTGGCACCGCACCGGAAGTGACCAAGAGGGTGATTTTGGGATTAAATCGCGTTATTAGTGACGAAAACCTATTTGGCGATAAGAGAAATTTTAAATAAATAAATATATTACATTTGTTGCGACCAACACATATGAGCCTTTGAACCTGAACACGCCCATACCACCTTACCTCAATGAGAAGAAAAATACTATTGCTCTCGTTGTTTTCACAGCGATTTTCGCGGTAGGATTCATCAATATCTATTCTCCTTTTGATGTGAGCACCTGGCAAAAAAAGACTGATCTTACCCTTTTTACCTTTTCAACTTTCATCGCCCTGGTGGGAATGTTGATCGTGGTTGTCAGCAGGATGTTGATGTACCATTTCTACAGGAACAAATCGCTTATCCTGTGGAAATACCTTGTTTGGATCTTCGGTGAATTGGCGTGTATGGCTCTTTTCTATTCGCTTTTTCTGAAACTGGCGCTGAAAGACGAGAGATTGTTCACGGAACTTTTGGAGTTGAACCTTAAAAATGTATCGTTGATCCTTCTCTTGCCCTACACTATTTCATGGCTCTATTTTGCTTGGCAAGACAAAAAAGAACAGGTTGAGAAAATAGAGGAGACATCTGTAGCGGCCGGAAGCAGTAGTTTGGATATGATAGCGTTCTACGATGAAAAACAGGAATTGAGGCTTTCGGTACAGAAGGAAAGCCTGCTGTACCTTGAATCGGCTGAAAATTATGTTAGCATCTGTTACCTCAATAAAGGAAAAGTATCAAAATATCTGCTGAGAAACACCCTGAAGAAAATGGAAGACCTTTTTTCGGGAAGCGAGATAATAAGATGCCACAGATCGTATATGGTCAACTTTATGAAAGTTAAGATAATACGCAAAGACAAAGATGGGCTGGTACTGGAACTGGACTCCCCTACGGCGCTTGATATCCCGGTATCAAAAACATATGTGGACTCTGTAATGAAAACCTTCACAAAGCTTTATGGTGCCGGAAATCACATTTCATCCGAATAGGACTCGGCCACCAATAAATCCAATTGGGTGGTAATCTTAATATTCTTATGGTCGCCTTCAACCACCGCTATCTTTACGCCGGTCATCTCCAAAAGCGAAGCATCATCCGTGAAGTCGTTACCAAAATCCTGATTGTACGCATCTTTTATCAGCCCTGCCTTGAAAACCTGTGGTGTTTGTACAAGCATAACCTTATCCCTCGGAAATGGGACTATCCCCCTATCTGTTGATATCCTCACACTATCATTGGGATAAACTACAGGAACCGCGTTGCCGAATCTCTCGGCTGTCGCGAAACATCTGCCAATTATCTCCCTGCTTACCAAAGGACGCACCCCGTCATGTATGGCCACAATAGAACCTTCATCCACATAATCCAGTCCATTTTTAACGGATTCATATCTTGTTGGTCCACCGGCTACTGCCTTGTGGGGTATGGTAAACGAATGTTTCTCTTTCAATTTGTTCCAAAAATCGATGTAATCGGCCGGCAGTACCACTACAATCGACATCGACTCGTCGAAACAATGGAACTTTTCAATTGTTCTCATCAATACAGGTCGGCCAGATATCTCTAAAAACTGTTTGGGTACTTCCGATTCCATGCGTTTGCCGGTACCGCCCGCCACCACAACAACAAACCGCTTTTTTCGGGTGATTTCCATATCAGAGGATCAGATTATATACATCGCCAACAAGGCCAAAATCGAGCATATATTGACAACCGAAAAGAAATAGTTATAAGAATCCCTTGTCTTGCTGAAAGGCTTGGCTTTTCTGACAAGAATGGCCACGGTAGGTATGATTATTATAATTAACAGCATATATGATTCTATGCCGTGAAACACCTTTTCAATCCCCCCTTTGAAAAATATTGACAGATATAAAAGTAGCAGCAGGTTGAAGAGATAAACCAGATAACTGGCTTTCAGCAGCACCGTTGACACTAATCTGCGTTTGTGCAGCCGATGGGGTTTCAAATAACCGTACGCCAGCACCATCACTACAATAATCAATAGAATTCCCAACAATGAATTCAGTATCTCGTTGAAATTAGCCATCTTTCAATTTATTTTGTTCAAATTATTGTTATCGGGTTATTAATAATAGATATAAATGTAATAATAATTATTCAGCCATTGTTGTTCTTTGCCCAAAAAGAGGACTTTAATTTTTTATCCACAAAAAACCAGATCACCGAAAAATTCCGGAGCATGAAAATCGGGTTTTTCGGTATTTACGGGACTCCAGGTCAGAAAATGGGGAACCGATAATTTGTCCCCACACTTATAAAAATTGGCTCTGTACCTCCTTCCGACTACCGGGAACTGTTCCCTTTTCCCAAATAAGCCAAAAGGTATCGCTATGGTCAGATCCCAAAATAGTTCTCCTGTTTGTTCAACCAGAATCGGCTCTTTTCCCAATGTTGGATGCCGCCTTATCGATTCAACAACAGATTTGTCCATAAGTCTCCTGTTATGGCGCTGCTCTCCGTACCCGACCAGACAAGTCCCTATCGCGTTAAACTCGAAATTATAATATTTCCCGCCTTCATCGGGAGAGAAAAAAAACTCAACACAAGAGTCCTCCCAAACCTTCTGATTTGTCTCTGTATTGACAGCCAGCAGATAATTCTCCTTAACCCTGTATTTCAGGAAAATCTCCTTGGATGAACAGGCAACGGAAAAACTCACAAAAGGGGAGTAATTGAATTCCTTCCAGTTGATCAGATCAATCTTATGGAACGGAACCATGGTATCCAGCATATCCGATATCAGGGTGATGTCCGGATATTGAACCGCAAATTCCAATCTTGGTACATTAAGAGTTGACATTATTCTCCTCTATTTGTTGATATTCCTGTTTTTCTTGGCGTTCTGTACCGATATATCCCAATCGTATATCTGTTCCCAGTTAACCTTTACATCAATCTCTTCGGGGAAATAGGAGACATTTTCCGGTTGTCTTTGGGTTTCATAATCACCGGTAGTCCATTTCCCGTCGCCGTTAACATCATATATGATCCTCAGCTTATATTTACCCCTGTCCAGATATGGGATTTCCAATGTGCCATCGCTTTCCGGAAAGTATTCCCTCAACGTTTTGCTCTCGTCGGCCGATAACAGTTGTATTACCCTCGACCCCTCGTATCCCGATATCCTCATTATCAGCTTACCGTATTTATCGTTATCGTTCAAAGAGAACTTAACGCCAAGAGAATCCGATACCAATCCGTATAGATTCCTGAATGCCGCCGAATCGGCCACAAACAGATACTCCTTGTCCCGCGATAAAGAGGCGTCTATCTTCAAAACCCTCAGGTTCGAGCTATCCCTTGAAATATTGAATTTAACCTCTGTTTGGGTTGAATCTTCAATTTCATACAGATGGACCAAATCCCCATATATTTCACTAAAAGGAGTTAATGCTGTCAGACGCAATTCCATCAAAGGACTTATTTTTCCAACTGAAAAGTTGGCCGAAACACCATAAACCCTTGTAGTGGGCTCTTCGGCCGTTTCCCTTGCCCTTCCGACCTGTCTGGGGGCGGCATAACGCAAAGTTATGGTATCTTCCCGCTGAACAATGCTGCCGGCGGGATCAGAGAAAGGATAGTTAATAATTGTTTTCAGGCTTGGTTGGTTAAAATATGCGGAATCAAGCAACCATACGGTCAATGTATCCCCATTAACCGACCGCTCGACAACAAAATCGTTTTTTTCGCTTTCCGCTATCCTGAAGTCAAAAGAATATGGCCCAGGGGGAAGCGACAATGTGTACCTAAGTTCACTGGCTGAATTCCTGGAAGAAGATGTAAGATAACGCTGTGTTTTTGCCGGCTGAAACAAAAACAGCCGATATCCCTCTTCATTATCGGATGTATCCGCCTGTTCAATTTCATTGGCAGTCCCCGTATCAGACGGAGTATTACCTGCTTCAGTAACACTCGATTCTGTGGCGGCCATTCCCGTGGTACCTCTTTGTTCTTCCAGGGAAGCGGTATCATTTAACGCCTCCTTGACCATAAAATAGTTCTTTTCGGGTGTAATATCTATTACGGAAGGATAAAAGGCTATCACCTCATCGTTCAGGTTGAAATTTTTGCTGTTATCCTGGTCTTCCAATCCAAACAGCCTGTACTTTCCGGCCCTGATATTATCAA
>DUOU01000209.1 GCA_012838685.1 Bacteroidota bacterium
TAATGTGTTAGTCATTGATTTTACTGGCATATATTCTATAAGTATTAAAACGAATGGAAAATAATATACGAACGTTATAAGTTAAATATATACGAATGTTTTATATTTGTTTCGTAAATAAACCGTTGTAAGCAAGCCTGAAGAACGACCCTGCTCCGAAAAAGCAGACAGTGGAAACGAGCTCTTTGACGAATTGAAATGCCAGACACTTTATCCGACCCAAGCTTAAATTTTACCCCTCCCGCATTTTTATTTTTTTCTGCCAACGCTCATTTGGCACATTGGCAAGCCGCTCAGGCCGAGCCACATACCCAAGCTTGCCAAAGAGCCAAATTTTCCCCACCCGCAAGAACAGGAATTCAAAAAAAGATTGTAAATTTGACAAAAAATGTCCAGATTGGATTTTCAAGAAAAATAAGGAAATGACTATTAAAGAATCCTTCGGAGAACATATTAGGAAGTTAAGGGAAGAAAATGGGCTTCCTCTAAGAAAAGTTGCTGCTGTACTGGACATAGACCCGTCAACGCTTAGCAAGATTGAAAGAGGAGAACGGTCTGCGAATAAGGAAATGATCCCTGTTTTAGCAGAACTTTTTAAAGAAGATACAGAAACACTTGGTTTGATTTTGCTCAGTGACAAAGTGGCCTACGATTTAATGCAGGAGGAAAACCCAAATGAAATCCTTAAAGTAGCGGAGGAGAAAATCAAGTATTTAAAAACCAAAAGCCATCAGCAAGGCAAATTAGATTTTGACAAGCAATGACCATTCAAGAACTTGTAGAAAAATATCGTTCGGACAGAATAAGTTGCCTTAAAACAACTTACAATGAAACGCAAGTGCGTAACGACTTTATTGATCCGCTTTTGAAGTGTCTTGGATGGGATGTGGACAATAATAAAGGAAAAACGCAATTCCTGAGAGATGTTATTCAGGAAGAATATATTGAGGTAGAAGACGAAACAACCAAAAAAAATCCCGATTACACATTACGTATCAATGGCACCAGAAAACTATTTGTAGAGGTCAAAAAACCTTCGGTTAACATTTTAAAATCTGCCAAAGCTGCTTTTCAAACGAGAAGATACGGCTGGAACGCCAACCTTGGTATTTCGATTCTAACCAATTTTGAACACCTTATTATCTATGATTGCAGGTTTAAACCGGATGTTTCGGAAAATGAACAAGTAGCCCGGATCAGAATTTTCTGTTTTGAAGAATATGTTGATGCCTTTGACGAGATTCAGCAACTGGTATCGTTTAATTCTGCAAATTCCGGTCAATTAGATGACCTGTTTTCCATTTATGAGCGAAAAGGACAAACTTTTGATGACTATTTCTTAAAACAAATAGAAGATTGGCGGCAAAAATTAGCCATTACTGCTATTGAGAAAAATGAAAGCTTAGATGATGAAGACATCAACTTTTTGATTCAAAGGTTACTTAACCGGATTATCTTCCTGAGAATTTGTGAAGACCGAACGATCGAAAAGTTTGAAACGCTGAAAAATATTAAAAGCTATGATGAACTGAAACAGCTTTTTCAACAGTCTGATAAGAAATTTAACTCTGGCCTGTTCAATTTTATTGAAGATACGCTTTCGCTCAAAATTGACATTGACTCTGAAGTGCTAATCGAGATTTTCAATGAACTCTATTATCCATTAAGTCCCTATGATTTTTCAGTTGTTGACCCGACAATTTTAAGCCAGATTTACGAAAGGTTTTTAGGAAGCCGCATTGTCCTTGAAGAAGGAAGGCAACTCTCCATTCTGGAAGAACCGGAAGTTTCTGCATCTAATGGTGTTGTACCGACTCCTAAACTCATTGTAGAACAAATTATAAAAGACACCTTGTCTCCTTTAACGACAGGGAAAACCTTTGCTGAGCTAAGCACAATCAAAGTCGCAGATATATGCTGTGGTTCGGGAACCTTCCTTATTTCTGCTTATGATTTCATGCAGCAAACATTCCTGGAAAAACTGATTGAAGAAGATGCAAATAACAAGGATTTGATCTACCAACTGGATGAAACCACACTTGCACTTACCCTTAAAGCTAAGCGAAACATTCTTGAGCAAAATATTTATGGTGTAGACATAAACCCCTATGCCACCGAAGTATCCGAATTCAGTTTGCTGTTGAAACTTTTAGAGGGAAAAAATAAAGCAACGGTTGATAACTTTATTGATCAATATACAGAAAAAGTTCTACCAAGTCTCAAAGGAAATATTAAGTGTGGAAACTCACTCGTTGATTCTAAGTTCTTTGAGTTTATGCCAGAGGCACTTGAAAACGACCAACTGCTGCATAATGTAAAACCATTTGATTGGGAAATAGAATTTCCATTTTTGAAAGATACAAAAGGTTTTGATGCTATCATTGGCAATCCTCCTTACGTACGAATTCAAAATCTTGTAAAATATGCTCCTGAGGAAATTAAATACTATCAATCAGGTGTCTCTGGGTACAGTGTTGCTAAAAAGGAGACCATTGATAAATACTATGTCTTTATTCAACGAGCCATTGTCTTATTAAATGCAAATGGATTGCTTGGTTACATAGTGCCGCACAAATTTTTCCTTATCAAAGGAGGCAAAGCATTACGGGAGTTTATAACAGCCAATAGTCAAATTTCAAAAATCACCCACTTTGGGGTTACACAGGTATTCCCGGATCGCTCGACATACACGGCTATCTTAATTCTCCAAAAAACGAAAAAGCCAGATTTTCAGTTTAAGCGAGTTAGAAAAATCACGCCTGAATCGCTTGAGAAAAAAGATGCCTTTGTTTCATACCGAACAGATGCTTTCAATACTGATCCATGGATATTCCTTTCACCGGATACAGAAACAGTCTTTAACAAGCTTCGTTCTGAACAGTCTGTACCATTAAAAGAATTAGCGGAAATTTGTGTTGGGTTACAAACCAGTGCTGATAAGATTTACATTTTTGTGCCGGAAAGTGAAACATCAAATACATATAGATTTACCAAAAGTGGAAAACAATGGGAAGTTGAAAAAAACATCTGCCTCCCGGCTATTTATGACTTGTCATTTGGCTTATTCGATACCATATCAGCCAATGCCCTGATTATATTTCCTTATTTAGTTGAAAATGATGGAGCAAGTTTATACAGCGAAGAGTACTTTGAAAATAACTTTCCGCTTGCCTGGGCTTATTTGAGCGAGTATAAATCGCAATTAGAGAAAAGAAGTTTACAAGGGAACAATCCCAAATGGTATCAATTTGGACGTTCTCAAAGCCTGACAAGATTCCATAATACGCCAAAACTTGTTTGGTCGGTTTTAGCAACCAGCCCACCCTATGCTCTTGACAATAGTGATCTTCAATTTACTGGTGGAGGAAACGGTCCTTATTATGCATTAATAAACCGGTCAGATTATTCACTGCTTTACTTCCTTGGTATTTTATCACATCCTCTGTTTGAAAATATGGTCAAAGCTGGTGCAAGTGAATTTAGAGGGGCTTATTATTCTCATGGCAAGCAGTTTATTGAAAATATTCCTATTCGACAAGTTGATCTCGACAATTCTTCGGAAAAAGAGTCGTATACCACGATCGTTAGATTGGTTGAAAGCCTAATCAAAACGAAAGCACAACTCAAAAGTGCAGCTTACGGCTCAAAAAGAACAGTGCTCCAAAGAAAAGCGGACACACTCTTTGATCAATTAATTCAAACCATCAACCTTTTGTATGGGATCAGTGAGGAAGAATTTAGCCTAGTTATGAATGATGATATGTTCACCACAGAATTAGCAATAGAAGAATAATGGGACAGGTAAAAGAAAACATAAGTGCTCAAAAGTTAAGAGGTGGTTATTATACTCCTCAGGCTATTGCTGACTTTTTATGCCAATGGAGTATTGACAAAAACACCAAACGAATTTTAGAGCCGAGTTGTGGTGATGGTAATTTTATTGAATCTGCTATACTGCGGTTCAAAGAACTGGGGATTGAAGAGGAAGATTTAAAAGGCCGGATAAAAGGGATTGAATTATTGGAAGAAGAATCAATGAAAGCCAAAGCCAGAGCAGCCAACTTGGGTCTGAATTCCAATACCATTGTTAACAATGACTTTTTCCATTACATCAGCAGTAATGGAGTTGAAAAATATGATGCGGTCATTGGCAACCCTCCTTTCATCCGATATCAAAGCTTTCCTGAAGAACACCGAAAGCTGGCCATTGAAATGATGCAGAATCTTGGCTTGAATCCCAATAAACTGACCAATATCTGGGTTCCCTTTTTAGTCGTTTCCGCTTCCTTATTGAAGGATAATGGCAGAATGGCTATGGTGATTCCAGCCGAACTGTTTCAGGTGAAATATGCAGCGGAAACAAGGGTTTTTCTCTCTAAGTTTTTTGACCGTATTACCATTATCACCTTCAAGAAATTGGTATTTGCGAATATTCAGCAAGAAGTTGTGTTGTTGCTTTGTGAAAAGAAAGTACAGCATGGAAAAGGAGTAAGGGTAATAGAATGTGAAAATCTTGAGGAGCTGAAGTCGATCAACTTCAAGGCAATCAACAGTTCCAATGTGAAGCCTATAGATCACACGACAGAAAAATGGACAAAGTACTTCCTAAATGAGGATGAAATCAATCTTTTAAGAAGGTTGAAAAAAGATAAGCGAGTTACCACTTGTGGTGACATCATGGAAGTAGATGTTGGTTTGGTAACAGGTAGAAACGAATTTTTCATGATGAAAGAGGAGCAAGTTAAGGAATGGAAATTGAAAAAATATACCATTCCGGTGGCCAGTAAATCCAATCAATTGAAGGGCATTACATTTTCTGAAAAGGATTTTTCTGACAATTCCAAAGCACAAAATGCAATCCATTTGTTTATCCCTCCCAACGAAGATTTTGAGAAGTTGCCGAAGATCTGCCAAAAGTATATTGAGCATGGTGAACGACAAGGATTTAATACCGGCTACAAAACCCGGATAAGAAAACGCTGGTATATCACTCCTTCCTTATGGGTACCAGATGCTTTTGCATTGCGACAGGTAGGAGATTATCCCAAGCTCATTTTGAACGAAACCGGAGCATCTTCTACAGATACGATACACAGGGTCAGGTTTAAGGAAGGCATAAATAGGAATATTGCGGCCATTTCATTTCTCAACTCACTTTCGTTTGCCTTTTCAGAAATCACCGGACGAAGCTATGGGGGTGGTGTAATGACTTTTGAACCCACAGAGATTGAAGAAATACAAATTCCCGTTTTATCTGATTTAGATATAGAATTTGACCAGGTGGATGCTCTGATTCGTCAGCGAAAAATTGAACAGGTATTGGATATGGTGGATGATGCTTTATTGATCAAACATCATGGGTTCTCAAAAGCTGAGGTGGACATTTTGAGAGGAATTTGGAAGAAATTGTCGCAACGGAGAAACAATAGGAAAAGGAAATGAGAAATAAAATTTTCATAAGCCACGCCACACCGGATGATGATGACTTCACAAGATGGTTGTCTCTGAAGCTTATTGGTTTGGGCTATGTTGTTTGGTGTGATATTCTTTTTCTGGACAAAGGAGTTGATTTTTGGAGCAATATTGAAAAGGAGATCAGGGAAAACACATGCAAATTTTTAATCGTATCGTCAACTCTCGGTAACCAACGAGAAGGTGTGCTAAAAGAATTGGCTGTTGCCACCAAAGTTAAGAAGCAATTAAAAGATGATTCTTTCATTATTCCATTAGCCATTGATGAAACGCTTTCTTATGATGATATCAATATTGAAATTGTTCGCTTGAACGCTATTGATTTTAAAAAGTCATGGGCAAAGGGGTTACAAGATTTGTTGGGAGCATTTGAAAAGCATAATGTACCAAAAAATCCACCCGACCCGTCAAAGAGCAACCTATTATATCAGCAAATTTTTATTCATGATAAAGGTGTAATCGAAAAAGAAGAAACGTATGATTCGAACTGGTTTCCAATTACTTCATTTCCCCAAGAACTAAGATTTCATAAATACGAATGGAGGCTACCTAAAAACTTTGATGTAAGAACCCTCACCTTTCCTGCCATACGCTTCAAACAATACCTGTGTACGTTTGCATGGGAATATGACTTTATGCATCAACTTCCTAAAACGGAGACCTACGATAGTAATGAATCCATCTGCATACCAACTGCTGATATACTATCAGGAGAATATGATTCAGATTTTATCAGAAATTATGAATGTAAAAGGCTTATTGTACAGCTTATCAATAAGGGATTTGAGTTACAAATGAAACAAAAGGAAGTTCGTAAATATGAAATGTCAAATAAAATCGCTTACTGGATTGAAAAGGGCAAAATAGATAAAGATAAGTTTGAGAAAGTTCAGTTAGTTGGCAAGCAGAAAGATAAGAACTGGCACTTTACTATTTCTGGAGCAGGGAAATTATATCCCGTCCATGTAATAATCATTTCGTCACATATTTTCTTTACTACAAACGGCACTGACCTTATCGAATCTAAAAACATTCAACACTCATCTCGTAGAAGACAAGGCAAAAACTGGTGGAATGATAAATGGAGGGAAAAGCTATTGGCTTTCGTAAAATACATCTCTGATGATGAACTGTCATTCCATTTGGAAATGGGAAGTGAGGAAAAGATCATTGTCTCAAATGAACCAATGAGATTTTGTGGCAAACGCAGCTATGTCAACCCCTCCGAGAATAATTTGGATGATGAATCCGAATTGGCAGATATTAATGATTATGAAGATGAAATTGAGGAAGCAGATGAATTTGAAGAAATTGAATGAATGACCTAATCTACATAGAGGAACCCAACATCCTGTTTGCACACGGACAAAAATGCACAGACGCCAGAGATGGACTTGCACTTTTCGGTCCTTTAAACCAAATCTATGGAATTAAAAGCGGAGTGATTGCAACGCAAAATGGCTTACGCATTTTCAAAAAGTACCTCAACCAGATTCAAAAACCGATTTATAATCAAAATAATATTACCCGACCAATGTTCCCTGGGTTTGAGGCTGTGTTTGGGTGTAAATGGGAATCACAAAATGTTATTTTCAAAGAAGTAACTGACGAAGAAATTAGAAAATACTTATACAATGCAAGCACACATAAACGTACTTACGACTTAGTGACTTTATTTATCGATAAAATAATTGCAGCCAATAAGAATGATGAGGAGCGGGTTGATTTATGGTTCGTTATTGTCCCTGATGAGATTTACAAATATTGTCGCCCTAATTCCACTCTACCGAAAGAATTGGTACAAACGAAATCTTTAATCTCAAAATCGAAGGCTAAAAACTTTCATTATACGCCAACACTATTTGAAGATTATAATCAAGAATTACAAGAAGTTGAGAATGAAGCTAAAACATATAACTATGATGCACAGTTTCATGATCAATTAAAAGCCCGGTTACTACAATATACTATTCCTACTCAAATTCTCAGGGAAAGTACCTTGGCATGGAGAGAATTCAAAAATACCTTCGGTGCTCCTATCCGTAATTTTGAAAAAATTGAAGGTCATTTGGCTTGGACTATATCCACAGCAGCATATTATAAAGCTGGTGGAAAACCTTGGAAGCTTGGGGACATAAGACCGGGAGTATGTTATCTTGGCTTGGTTTACAAGAAGATTGAGAAAAGCAAAAATTCTAAAAACGCTTGCTGTGCTGCCCAAATGTTTTTGGATAATGGTGACGGAACAGTTTTTAAGGGAGAAGTGGGTCCTTGGTACAATCCTGAAAAGGGAGAATATCATTTAAAACCAAAAGAAGCCAAAGCTTTATTAACTCAAGCTTTAGAGTCATACAAGGAACAAAATGGATCTTATCCAAAGGAAATATTTATTCATGCCAAAACTCGTTTCAATAATCAAGAATGGGATGCTTTTAAAGAGATAACGCCAAAGGATACAAATCTTGTCGGTGTTACCATCACTAAAACAAAAACTCTAAAGCTTTATAGGTCTGAAGGAGCATATCCCATCATGAGAGGAAACGCATATGTTGTAAATGAAAGAAGTGCATTCTTATGGACAGTTGGATTCGTGCCAAAAATACAGTCAACTTTGTCTATGGAAGTGCCTAATCCAATTTTTATCGAAATTAATAAAGGAGAATCAGATATAAACCAGGTTTTAAAGGACATTCTTGCATTAACAAAATTGAATTACAATGCTTGTATTTATGCAGATGGAGAACCTGTAACGTTACGTTTTGCAGACAAAATTGGAGAAATTTTAACAGCGAGTACAAAAATTAAAGCACCACCACTTGCATTTAAATATTACATATAGCCCAGCCCAACAGCCACACACATTGTCAAGCTTCACAAGCCAACGCTCCAACCAAAGCTTGCCAAAGAGTGTGCCTGTCCTACCCGAAAATAAAAAATTAAAAATCTCCCCTCCTTTCAGTAAAAATTTAAACGCCAACACGCGGACCGAAAATGCTAATGAGAAGCAGGGTAACTTGAACCTGAATATTGCGACAGACTTAAACCTGAGAATAAAAAGAATGAAGAAGGCCAGCTTACAACATTGTATAAGCGTAATGCGGGCTGAACGGCTGAAATTAAGCATTTTTGCTCCTAAGAAAATTAGCGGTAGCCGGATAGTGAATCGCTCTGAAATCCCGCACTACGCTTATACTTGACCGTTGGGGGTAATGCAAAAAAAAGACACAAAGCACACATTTATAGTGAATTATATGGACTTTAAAAAAGTAGAACTAAATAACGGAGTATACCATTGCGATATAGATATTTCAGTTGATGAATGGAA
>DUOU01000210.1 GCA_012838685.1 Bacteroidota bacterium
AATATGAACACGAGGGAGGCAAGGATGTTCTTGCCTCCCGTTTTTTGTAAATTTGATCCTATTTCATAAACATATACTATGCCTTATAATGGATTATCCAGCTTTATTAAGCGACTTGAGGAGGAGGGTGAACTCGTAAGGGCTTCCAGTTTTGTGGATCCTGTTTTGGAAATATCGGAGATAACGGATAGGATTGTCAAATCAAACGGGAAGGCCCTGCTTTTCGAAAACAACGGCACAAATTATCCTATTCTGATCAATATTTTTGGATCAGACAAACGTATGGCTTTGGCTTTGGGAAAGAGCCCCGAAGATGTGGCGAAGGAGATTGAAACGTTTTTTGAATCTGTTACGGGGGGCTCGCGATCCATTAAGAATATTGGCACTTTATTTAATGTTATACCCAAGAGAATCAAGAGAAAAGGAAAATGTCAGGAGGTTATCTTCAAGGAGGTTGATCTTTCAATATTTCCGGTTCTTAAGAGTTGGCCCTTTGATGGAGGCCGATTTTTTACCCTCCCTATTGTGCATACTGTTCATCCTGAAACCAAAAAGAAAAATGCGGGAATGTACAGAATGCAGGTTATTGATAACAAAACAACCGCTATCCATTGGCAACGCCATAAAACCGGAGCTAACCATTTTGAAGCCTGGAAAAAAGTGGGAAAGAAGATGCCGGTTGCCGTGGTTTTGGGAGGTGATCCATCATACACCTATTCAGCTACAGCGCCTCTTCCCGAAAACATAGATGAATATATGTTGGCCGGATTTATTAGGGGCAAGAGGGTTAAGATGGTTAAATGTGTGACCAATGAGATCCTGGTGCCAGATGATGCGGATATTGTTATTGAAGGTTATGTTGATCCATCTGAAGAACTTTTTTTGGAGGGTCCCTTTGGAGATCATACGGGATTTTACTCATTGTCAGATTGGTATCCCAAGTTCCATGTAACCTGTATAACCACTTCAAAGAACGCTGTTTTTCTGGCTACAATCGTGGGGGTTCCTCCTATGGAGGATGCTTTTCTATCCAAAGCTACCGAGAAAATCTTTCTTTCTCCCATCAAATTGGCCATTCAGCCGGAGATTGAAGATCTGCACCTGCCAGCTGAAGGCGTATCCCACAACTTCGCTGTTGTTAAAATCAGGAAAAGTTATCCCGGCCAGGGAAAAAAAGTTATCTCGTCTCTTTTTGGAGCCGGACAGATGAGTTTTACAAAATACCTTGTGGTTGTTGATGGCGACATAGATATCAGGGATTATCCGAAATTGGTTGGACAGGTGCTGCGCAACACCGATTTCAAACGAGATCTTCTGTTTATCGACGGTCCTCTGGATGTATTGGACCACGCATCCGATAACCCCGCATTTGGAGGAAAGCTGGGGATTGATGCGACGGGGAAAATTGAAGGGGAGCTTGTTGATAGAAAAGATGGAGAACAAAAAAATATTGATAAATTTCCTGAACCCGTTTTTAAGGAGGTGTTGGCTAAGCAACTTGAAAATCTGCCATTTTTTATACTCTCTCCAAAACAAAAAAATGGAGGGATAGATTTTGATAACCTTAAAGCGGAGCTGACAGATTTTTCAACTCTTTTTCCT
>DUOU01000211.1 GCA_012838685.1 Bacteroidota bacterium
CCTTCAATATCTACACTCAATCCGTCATATGCCAACAAAACATTTCGCGGCAACTCTTTCTGTACCTTTTCGTATAATCCCATCTGATGCCCAATGTGCGTGATATAACCTTTCCGGGGATTTATTGAATCAATAATGGACAGAGCTTCATCAAGGGAAAAATGTGACATATGTCTCTCCTTTCTTAAGGCGTTTATTACAAGGTATTCCACCCCTTTCAAAAGTTCTATCCCTCTTTTGGGAATCGAGCTCGCATGGGTGATATAGGCAAAATTGTTGACCCTGAATCCGAGTATCTCCAGGTTCCAGTGCATGACTCTAACCGGGATTATTTCGATCCCTTTGATCATGAAAGGAGAATTTTCGATGGTCTTGAGCCTCATCCTGGGGATACCGGGGTAACCACTTGAAGAAAAAACATAAGAGTATTCGCGTTTTATAGCCTCTTGTACCCTTGCCTCGGCGTAAATATCAACAGCATCATTGCTACGATAATTGAATGCCCTGACATCGTCCATACCGGCAATATGGTCTTTATGTTCATGAGTCAGTATGATAGAGTCGAGTCTCTTTACATTTTGTCTCAGCATTTGTTGGCGAAAATCCGGCCCGGCATCAAACAACAATACGGTACCATCTTTCTCCAATAAAAGGGATGACCTTAAGCGCTTGTCCCTGGGGTCTGCCGACTTACAAGCCGTACAATCACATGCGATGACCGGAACTCCCTGTGAGGTGCCTGTACCAAGAAATGTAAATCTCACTCTAATTTATTTTTCAGCAAACCTAAACTAAAAATTGAAAAAAGTCAATCCACATCAACCTCTATATTTTTACTACCTTTGCGGTTCATTTTTACCATATCCCTCTAATTCGAGTTTCGGTAAAAACAAATTTTCCGTTAACAAACATTCTTGAAATGCGAGGCAGACTATTTCTGGTTCCGATAACATTGGGCAGCGAAAAATTCTCTGAAGTTATTCCCCTGGGAGTTCTCGATAAGATCAGAGACCTAAGGTTCTTTATTGTTGAAGAGATTCGCACAGCGCGCAGGTTCCTAAGATTGATTGACAAAACTTTCCCCATCGATGAAACCACTTTTTTTGTTTTGAACGAGCATACCCCATTAAACGATATAGAGTCATACCTTATCCCGGCAATGAGTGGAAACGATATCGGTGTTATGAGTGAGGCCGGCTTGCCATGTATCGCGGACCCTGGCGCCACAATAGTGAAACTTGCCCATATAAAAGGAATTGAAGTGCGCCCGTTAACCGGCCCTTCTTCAATTATCATGGCTCTAATGGCATCAGGATTGAATGGACAGAATTTTACCTTCAACGGATACCTGCCCAAAGAAAAAACCGGCCGAGCAAAAAAAATAATCGAATTGGAAAAACTTTCGGGAAAGGGTGTCTCCCAAATTTTCATTGAAACTCCCTACCGAAACCAACAACTGTTGGAGACTCTCCTCGAGACCTGCCACAAGGAGACATATTTATGCATAGCCGTAGACATTACCCTCGACAGTGAAAACATCGCGACCAAAAAAATTTCCGAATGGAAAAACAATGTTCCCAATATCAAGGATCGCTACGCGGTGTTTGTACTATAACTATTTTTCTCGGTTATAATACCTTACATCCACCAACTCAATATAAAAGAGAAGAGGGGTGTAAGGATCATGGTAATATGTGTAATTGCCATACCCGAGATATGATGGCACAACTACCCAGGACTTGCCACCTGGCTTCATATAGGTAATCGCCTCATCAACACCTTGGACCAAACTTCCATATC
>DUOU01000212.1 GCA_012838685.1 Bacteroidota bacterium
ATGGTCTGATTATGACCGCAAAGGTAATTTCAAATCCGTTGACTCGAAAACACGTCGTAACAGACTAAATATCAACTATTTCAAAGAACAATTGCGTTTTTTTAGTGGACACTTATGATATTTTTTACTGTTTATAACTATTCTGAAGTGGTCTTATTGTTTCTTATACTGTTTTCATTTTTCCGGTTTGTCTCTTTTGCTTTTTCAGCGCCTCAATGGCAATCCTATCAAATTATATTTGATCGTAACAAAGATAACCTTAAAAAGCCTTTTAATCCCCCAAAATCAAGCTCAATCAACGATAATTACCGTTTATAACGAAATCGAGACATTAAAAGCGAAAGATCAACCGTAAGCCCCGAAGCCAAAAAAGTATCTCTTCTTGATGAAACGGTAGAGCCTGCTTTTTTCGGGTATCTCTTTTCCGGGGATATCGTGTCCGGGCAATGGCCGCATATTGCCCAGTTCATCCATAAAGCGTTGTTTGATATTTGAATCTATCGCCCCCTGTTCAATAGCGATTTTCTTCAGAAGTTCGGGATTCTCCAGCAATATGCAGCCCCTCGAAATTTTGGGTATCTCTTCGCGCAGATAGGCCAAAAAAGCCGAATTGTTGAAGATGCTTTCAAGGTTGGAACCCTCATCGTTTATAAATTCTTTCGCAAGCTGCAAGGGGGGACAGAACTCTACCGCCCCTGAAGGTCCGATATGGTGGCTCATACCCATTGCGCCGGGACAGAGCGCCTTGCCGTCGGCATCCCAGTATGTCTCTATTATCATTATCGGCGAGTCGGTTCTTTGATCGACCAAAAACTCCCTTAATTCCAGTATCTGCTCTTCGGAAAGGGCGTTTTCAGGTTTCGGATCGGCGCCGGCCGGCCGGTACATATAGTACCACATATAGGCCACTTTTTTGCTTGCCAGAAACTCCAGGTAATCCCTCGACACCAATTCGTTGAAGTTGCTTTTGCAGATACTGGCGGCGGCCCCGGTGATTATCCCCTCTTTGACGCAGTTTTCCAGACCGGCAAGTGTCCTTGGGAAAACATCGTTATCGTTCCTCCTGTTGTCGCTCTCCTTTTCCAGCCCCTCGATACTGATAAGAGGCGTAACGTTGCCCGCTTTTTTAATTCTTGAGGCGATATCTTCGTTCAACCCGATTCCGTTGGTGAAAAGCTGGAAATAACAATCTTTGTGCTTTTCGAAAATCTCGAACAGACCGGGATACAGCAACGGTTCTCCTCCCAGTATCCCGAAAAAGTACGATCCGTTGCGTTTACCGCTTTCGATTATTCCGTCCAACTGCTTCAATGAAAGTCTTTTGGGTGGGATTGTCTGCGCCACCCAACAGCCCGAACATGAGAGGTTACATTCGTTGGTCAGCGATATCATCACAAAAGCCGGAAAAAAAGGCTCTCCCTTCGCCATCCGTCGTTCGAACCTGGCCATTCCCCTAACGTTTCGCAACATAAAATTACGGAAAAATATCCATAACAATCTCTTGTTGGCCTGACCTGCCACCCTCAGGATGGATTTAGCGACCGATATTTCACCTCTCATTTTCACCTTAAACCAGCCTGTTTCTGTTTTGGTTCCTAGCCTGCAACTGTTTGTACAGATCTCTTTTCTTGATCAACTCATCAATATCCACGGAAGGCTCCTCATCGATCAATCCTCCGTTGATAAACGATTTGGGATATTTGGGGAAAATTATCGCCTTTTCGGGACAGACCCTGGAGCAGGCCGGGCAGTTGTTCTTGCAATGGTCGGCGTTCTCCACCTTTATCTTTCCATCCTCAATGATGTAAACCCCAAACAGGCAATAATCCATGCACCTGCCGCAAGAATAGCACCTGTCGTAATCAATCACCGGATACCAGGGAATCCAATCTCCGACAGGAGCGGGCAGATCACTTTCCGAAAAGTTGCCGGCCTTGGTCTTCCCTTCCCTGCTTTTGGACAATGAGGAACCAATTCCCAGAAACCCCGGGGATAGCGCGATTTTATCGCGCCATTCCCCTAAATCCCCCTCTTCGGTTCCTTTTCTTATGTTTATCGCCTCTTTGGGCGAACATCCCGCCTTGTGGAACAACGACTTCACCGCCCTTGGGTAACAGGCAACAACCGTGGCGCCATCGAACCTCTTGAGCCTTTCAGTATCCTTATCAGCTATCCTGCAAAGATCATCAACAACCTCGTAATCCGCCCCGGCCATATCCGCTGCTTTCACCAGTCTGACCAGCAGCTCGTTATCCAAAAGTTTATTGAAAGAACAAGAACAAAATAAAATCATTATCAATTTTTTTAAAACATCAAAACAAAGTTATACCTCCTTATCAGGGATTTTTTTACTCCCCCAGGATATAGATTCTCCCGTCACCCGCTCCGGTAACAATTTTACCGTCGTAATAGGCAGGGGAACCTTCCATGCGGCTGCCAAGCTCAAAGCGCCACACCTCTTCGCCGGTTCTCAGTTTGTGGGCAAAGATCCGCCCATCCATCGTTGTCGTCACAACATTGTCGCCCACGATTATCGATGAGGCGTCTATACGGTTGGTAAGACGGACCGACCAGTGCAATGAACCGTCGGACCTGTTGAAACAGTAGAGAAAACGGTCTTCGTTGCCCAAAACGACATAATTGCCGGAAACGGCGGGCGAGGCTATAAAAGGAAGGTTGCTTTCAGGATTTTTATAGCTCCACCGCTCGGAACCCGACTCAAGGTCTATAGAGAAAAAGCTGCCTTCATAATCTCCTATATAGGCCTCCTTGCCCACAACCGCCGGGGAGGCGGCCATATATGTTGACAGTTGCAGTTGTTTCAACGCCTCTCCCGTGGTCAGATCCACCATGTGCAGATATCCGTCGCATCCCCCGAAAATAACCGAATTTTTGTATTTGGCGGGCGCTCCGTTGATAAAGTTGCCCGACTCATATTTCCACAATCCCAGGCCATCGGCGAAATCAACCCCATGTAGATAATAGTCATAGCTTCCCACGGCGAGGATTGTCTTTCCCCCAACTGTCACGTAGTTTGGCGATCCCATTATTTGGTTGTCGGTTTGGTATTTCCACACAACTCCCCCGTTTTTCTGATCGAGACAATACAAGGTCCCGTCAAGCGTTCCAAAAACCACTTTACCGTTCAACAGCAGAGCCGGAGCCTCAATGGCGTTCCCTGTATTATATTTCCACACAAGTTTTCCGTCCATACCCACAGCGTAAAAAAAACCATCACCCGACCCCACAAAAATAACATTATCGGCAACCACCGGCGAAGCGACAATCTCGTCGCCTGTCTGATATGAAGCCTTGATCTTCAGTGTTGACGGTATTTTTCCCCTGACATAGGCGTTCAACTCCTGATCGCCCCGGAAGATATACCAGTCGGTCTGTCCGTGTCCAACAACGGAAGTTAGGACAACAAATATGAAAAACAGAAGCGATTTTCTCATAACCAATTAATTTACAGTCTATTCCGAAGCAAAGGCCAGAGCCCCGACAGGACAATTCCTTATAACCTTTATGGCGGTTTTTCTCAACGCGCTGTCCAGTTTCTCGTCAAACGGCACTCCAACCTTTACGTCAAAACCCCTGCCAACAAAGGTAAAGCCGAATTTTTCCTTTTCCTGCTTCGTGATCTGGACGCACTTGCCGCACCTGATACATTTATTCTCTTCGAATACAATGTTTTGGTTTCCAAACTTTCGGGTCACCATCCGCCGGTCGCCGAACGAGAATCTCTTCTGCTGCGCCCCATACTCGCCGGAAAGATCGCGGAGCAGGCAATTGTCGGCCTTACGGCAATCGCAACGCAAACATCTTTTAGCCTCAATAATCGCCTCCTCAACGGTAAAGCCGGCGGCTTTGCCCTCCAAAGGCTCGATCCTCGGCTCCGGTATCGAATCTTTCAGGTATTCATCATACTCTTCCTCAACAAGTTTGCCGAATTTTGAGTTGAACCTCTCTTCATTCCTTTCCAGAACACCCGATAAAAAGTATCTGTCCAATACGGCGGCCAGCTCTTTTCCGTGGGCAACGGAGCGGACAGATACCTTGGAAGCTCTTATAGCGTTGCCAATAGCGAATACATTTTCAAGTGAAGTTAGGTAGGTGCCGGGCTCGACCTCCACACCCGATTTGCCCATTTTCATTCCCCATGCCCCCGTATCCTGCCAACCCCCGTTAGCTACAACAACAGCATCGTAATCATCTCTAAGCTGGTCAAATATTCTTTTGTTTACATCATATCCATGATTGATCCTGATATTTTCGCCAAGCAGGTACTCTATCTCTCTATCCAAAACCTCCCTGGGCAATTTTTCCTCACTTATCCCCCGCATAGCGCCGCCGGTTTCCAAGGTTTTTTCGAATATATCGACGCTATGGCCCCTGAGGTCGATAAAATAGGCCGCCGAAAGTCCGGCCGGACCCGCGCCTATTATGGCCACTTTTTTTCTTTTTGCCGGATCAAGATCGATTCTCGCCGTTGCCCGTTTCGGCTCCTTTGCCAACTGTCGATCAGCCGCGAAACCTTTGAGGAGACATATAGAGACCGAACCATCCATCTCTTTCCTGCGGCATCCCGCTTCGCACGGGGCGGGACATATCCTTCCAAGTATCGCGGGAATGGGGATATCGCGCCTTATAACCTCTATAGCTTTATCAAAATCTCCCGAAGCTATCAATCTGTTCATCATCGGGATATCCATATGAGCGGGACAAAGCCCCTGACACGGAGCCTCACAATCGCCCACATGCTCGCTGAGCAGCAACTCCAAAGCCGCCTTACGGGCCTCATGGCACTCGGCGTCATCGGTTACGATATCCATCCCGTCAATAACAGGCATGGAACATGAGGGGACCAACCTGCCGTTCCCCATATCCTTGACCAAACAGATCATACAAGAGGCAAATTTCTCTCCGCCCTCAAGGTGACACATGGTGGGTATGGTTATGCCCAACTTTCCGGCCGCCTCGAGAATTGTTGTTCCCTCGTCTACCTCAATCTCTCTATTATTTATCTTAACCTTAAGCATCTTCCCTGTTTATCGGCATTCTCAGCCATCTCTCCATAAAAATTTATTTAACAATTATCGAATCAACGGGACAGGCTGGCCGGCACGCATCGCATTTGATACATATAGCCGTATCTATCTCATGTTTTTTATGCGGTTCGAATTTAATTGCCCCAACAGGACATTTTTGGGCGCATTTTGTACAGCCTATACAATCATCTGTCACGTAATAATTGATCATTGCCGCGCATTTGCCCGTTGGACAGCGCCCCGCTATATGGGCCTCATACTCCTCGCGGAAATATTTCAATGTTGTAAGGATAGGGTTGGGAGCCGATCTGCCCAAGTTGCACAGGCTACCCTTTTTTGTCCAGCCGGCCAGATACTCCAACTCGTCCAGATCTTCCATCTTCCCGTTACCTGAGGTTATTTTCTCAAGTATATCGAGCATTCTCCGGGTGCCCACCCTGCAGAAGGTGCATTTGCCGCACGACTCTTTCTGTGTAAACGAAAGAAAATACTTTGCTATGTCCACCATGCAATCATCTTCGTCAAGCACCACCATGCCGCCGGAACCCATCATGGCGCCGACACTCTGCAACGACTGGTAATCTATTGGCGTATCGGCAAGCGATTCGGGGATACATCCCCCTGAGGGGCCGCCTATCTGTACGGCCTTGAACTTTTTACCGTTCTGAAGTCCGCCGCCTATCTCCTCAACAATCTCCCTGATAGTGATTTCCATGGGCACCTCAATAAGACCTCCCCTATTTATTTTTCCCGCCAAGGAGAACACTTTCGTGCCTTTTGAGTTTTCGGATCCTATTCCCAGAAACTTATCTTTTCCATGCCTTATCACATAAGGTACCATGGCGAGGGTTTCCGTGTTGTTTATTAAGGTGGGCTTGCCCCATAGCCCCTTTTGTGCCGGGAAGGGGGGACGTATCGTCGGGAATCCCCTTCTCCCCTCGATAGAGGCCATAAGCGCTGTCTCCTCGCCGCAAACAAAAGCGCCGGCACCCTCGTAAACCTCTATGTTAAAGCTGAAACCCGACCCCAAAATATTTTCGCCCAGAAGGTTATGCTCCTCACAGTTTATCAAAGCCTGTTTTATTCGGGTCACGGCCAGCGGATATTCAGCTCTTATGTAGAAGAAGCCTGCTGTCGCTTCAACGGCGTATGCGGCTATCAGGGCCCCCTCTATTACCCTGTAGGGATAGGACTCCAAAAGCATCCTGTCCATAAAAGCTCCCGGATCGCCCTCGTCGCCGTTACAAATAAAATATTTTTCGGGTGAGTTCTCTTTCGCTGTAAGTTCCCATTTCAGTCCGGTCAAGAATCCGGCGCCACCGCGGCCCCGAAGGCCGCTCTCCCTGATTCCGCGGATTACCTCCGAACGCTCCATCTCCAGCACCTTCCTTAGTGCCTCGAAACCACCTTTATTTTTGTACTCTTCCAGGTCAAGCGGATTCAGCACCCCCCTATGTTCGGTGGCTATCGGCATCTGTCGCCCCAAAAACTCCGACACCACCCCTTCGCGCATATCTATGGAATAGCGGTTCACCCCCTCCCATGAACCGTCGCTTTGCATCTTTTCAAGGATATTGTAAGCCCTGGTCCTGAGTCTGTCCAATAATTTTTTGGGCTTGAAGTGAGCGCTGATGATATCGTTTACCTCGTTAGCCTTTACTTTGGCGTAAACAGTGCTCTTGCGGTTTCCGTCTATTACCTCCACAAGCGGAACCTGATGGCACATCCCCACGCAACCCACATTCTTCAGATGTACGTTGATACCTGTATTGGAGATGGTCTCTTCAATCTCTTTCTGTATCTCCTTGCTTCCACTGGCAACGCAGCATGAACCTAATCCTATGCGTATTTCGCCCTGGAACTCCTCCCCTTCCGGGGTCCTGAATCTCCCTTTGGAGGCCACTTTGCCCACCTGCGACTCAAAATCTTTGATCACGGAATCAACCTTGTCGGAAGAGACATGTCCGTATGTGACATCATCAATCTGCACTACCGGCGCCAGTGTGCAGCAACCCAGGCAAGAGACCTTTTCGAGGGTATATGTCCCCGTAGCGTCCGTAACCTGGTTCTCTCCCATCCCAAAAAAACGCTTAAAGGAGTCATATACCAATCCGGCCCCTTTAACATGACAAGCGGTACCGACGCATACTTTTATCATATGCCGGCCGGCCGGCTCCATCCTGAACTGTGAGTAGAAGCTGGCCACACCCACAATGTTCCCGGGATCTATGGAACTCTTTTCGCACACATGTCGCAATGCCTCTTCAGGCAGATAGTTGAACCTGGCCTGTATTGCCTGAAGAATAGGTATCACCGCGCCGGCATCCGTTCCTTTCCGCTCTATGATCTCATCGGTCGCCGCTATTATATTTTCCAAATTATGCTCCACTTCCGGTTTTTTAACGATTGTTTTACCCAATTTTTAATGATACGATGATCAGCAACAACTGCCAACTTCTCAGTTTCCTATACAATACAGATTTTCATACCCCCTTAAAAACATCTTTCCTTCGATAATCGCGGGAGTGCACACCGATTGTTCGCCCAGGTCCGACTCGGCAACTTTCTGGAAAGACTTCGCCATCTTGAAAACCCATAGTTTTCCGCTGTTGGTCATCTGGTATACATTGTCGCCCACAAGGACCGGTGATCCGTATATCGCATCGTTAAACTCCGCTTCCCAATATTTTTCACCGGTTAAAATATCATAACAGGCCCCCACCCCATAGCTTGTCATGGTCAACACCAACCCATTATATGCCAGTGGCGATGAAGCCTCGGGCAATAACTCCTGCTGTTCCCATATTATCTCGGGAGTCTCTCCAAGTTTAATAGCCGCAAAAGTGACGTACTCATTGGCGGCGAACACCACCCCATCGGCGTATCCGGCCGAAGCGCCCACCTCCCCGCCTATACAGTCCACTCTCCACAACTCCTCTCCATTTGCGGGATCATATCCGATAACCGACGGGTCGGCCACCAAAATCAGTTCATCCCTGCTCCCCGTATTGACAATTATAGGCGATGACCAGGCTATTCTCACATCTCTTGTTGTCTCCCACTTAGTGGTTCCATCATTGACCGACAGGGCCATAACCTTGGCTCCCCTATTGGTATCGTACTGCACAATAAGGAACTCCTTATAAAGTATCAATGATGAAGAGTGGCCATAATAGTTTTCAGGCTTGCCCAGATTCCGGCCCCATATCCTGTTACCGACCATATCCAGCCCTATCACATCACCGTTGGCGAATATGGCGAAAACAGCGTTTCCGTTGGTGGCAAGTGATGGGGCGGCCAGGCCCGTATCTTCCGTTACATTGACCTTCGTGGTCGGGGAACCCTGGATATTATCGGCCTTTGCCTGCCACAACAATTTTCCGTCCGCCACATTATAGCAATATACAACTCTCTCATCATCGTTGGCACCTGACAGGAACACCTTATCTCCCCATACAACGGGGGAGTTGTATCCATGCAGAGGAACCGGCGCTTTCCATAGAACGTTCCGTCCGCTCGCGACATCAAACGATGTGGGAGCACTGTTTTTATAGGAGACACCGTTACCATCCGGACCGCGAAAATATGGATAGTTGCTCCTGATCTGGGCTGTAGTGGGCAGAGCCGAAGTTGTTGCCGACGGTTGGATATTTGAAGTTGTTTGTCGCGGCTGTTGGCTCTCCCGTGCTGTTATGGCGACAACGCCACCCTGTTCCGGCTGGACGGCGGTTGGCTCCCCGGAAGGCAGTTCTTCGGTAGCATCAACATTAATTTGCTGGTGGTCAAGAACAGCCTGCTCTGCTACATCATCGGCATATTGCGCCGTTACAACCTCACCTCCAGCATCCCCCCGTTCTGCTGTCAATGGTTCCCCGCCGTAATCCTTAAGGTAACTGTTGGAAAACAGTCCGGCAATGATTGCCAGGACAAAGAGGCCTCCACCACAGTAAACGACCCATTTGCGGGCCTTTTCCTTGTCAAGTAGGGCGCTCTTCTCTATGCTCTCAAGCTCTTCGAGGTCCGATATCAGGGAAGACCTGTATCTCAGGGATATAACTAGCACCAACACGGCGAAGAGCAGCATCAGTCCGCCCGTGCGCAGTTGCCATTGACTCGTAAAGAATGCCTTTCTTATCATCAGGTCGAGTGCCCTGATATCCTCCTTCAGCGCCTCATTGGAGGGGTCACTTTTCAGTTGATCAACCAATGTCCGCAACGCCGGTGTTTCAAGGGGATCCACTCTTTTAAGCTGAATATGGTTGACTATCAGCATCACACTCATTATCAAAGCGAATATTCCGGCTACCCAGGCAACGCCACCGGCAATACTCATCTTCTCCTCTTTTGAAAATCTCATTTTATATCTAAAATTGCTATAATACTCTATTTCTTGATATTGGAACCATCATTCCCGTTGCTCTCCTTGACCGGACAATAGTCGATGCACCGGCCGCAACTCAGACAGTTCACCTTGTCGGGTTCGTAATCCTTTCTCCCCCTGTGCACGGAAAGCTTTACAAGGGTCAATCCGATAACCAGGCCCATAAAGGCGCCAAGTATCCATCCTCCCCAATAAAAGTCGCTCAATATGCTCTCGGCCCTCAAAACAAGTTCATCGATACTCTCCTCGCTTTGCAGGAATGTCTGCACATCAATGTTGTCAAGATCCTCCAACACCTCTGGCGTTCCAACAATCTGCTCCGCCAGGTAGACCGTTTTGTTGAATTTCGCCAACGGAACATGGAGCAACGAACCGGCCAACCCCCCGATAACCATCCAAAAGGGGATAATCATCAGATAATTCAACAGCCTCTTCACTCCGGTACGCCTCTTCCCAGTCTCCGCTACAGGTTCATTGATCGCCCCAAAAGGGCATGAGTTGACGCAGAGCTTGCACTGGATACATTCGGAGGGTGTTATGGTAAGATGTTTTTTCGAAAACGCCGACATCCAACCGAGAAGCACGCCATAAGGACATAAAAACCTGCAGTACGGACGGGCAACGAATACCCCTATCAGCAGTAAAAGTCCGCCCAAAAGCAACATCTCGAACTGCGCGTCAAACCTGAAAATCCCCACAAAAGGGTCATACCTGCATATAAGAAAATCTGTTTTTGTGGCGGCGTAGAGAACAGCCAGACCCAAATAGAGATATGGTATCAGACCAAGGGTCTTTTGCAGCCATTTGGGCAGTTCTAAGGGTTTGAAGGCCACTATATCCTGTATTGCCCCGAGAGGGCAAACAGCGGCGCAAAAAGTGCGTCCAAAAAACAGGGTCGTCACCAGGGGTATCAGGAAAAAGAGCAACACGGTAAGCGGCAAGGCATAAGTGGGGTCAACCAACGCTAAAACAACATTTTGGAGCGACCCCACGGGACAGATACATCCCTCCCGGAAAAAGCCGAAATAGGCCAAAGAGAATACCGATGTCCAAAAAATCATCCTCCTGGATCTTTTTTTGATCACCAGCCAGGTGGCGAACGACAATACAACTATGAGAACGAAAAGATCCACATATTCCATATAAGGAGACCTTGGAGCGGGCTGTATCACGTTGGGCTGCTCATATCCGCTGTCGAATTCCGGTCGCGGGAACCTTTGCTCCTGCGCCAGAGCCGAAGTATTGAACATTACAAGCAGGAATAGCACCGAAAAAACCAACATAACATATCGGCGAACGGTATCTATGTTTACTGTTTTGCTATCTATTGTCCTTCCTTTCATCTCCCAACAAATTATCATTCGGAGCCTGTGGCCGTTCCGACGGTAAAATCACCCTTTATAAGATATGGACTGCTAACTGGCACCCTCATAAAAGCATCGGCGGGGCAAACCCTGGCAATCGCGCATTCGTTGCAGTTCACGCAATATTCGTGGCTAACCTGCAAGTGCAGCGAGCCGTTGCCGAAAGAGGTGCACCCCTCGACACAGATACCACAGCCGATGCACAGCTCTTTATCTATATCATATTCAAAATAGGGATCTTCAATAAATCTTCTTCTGATAGCGGAGGTGGGGCAAAGTTGGTTCTCGGCGGCGGTTCCCAGGTCATTGGCATCGGGTTTGAGGTAGCCGCCACAAAGATCGCAGTATCCGCACAGATCGTACACATGGTAACATTTTACGGCTGATGGGGTAAGTACGCAGTAGTCGGCGCACCTTCCACAACGGACACACTTAAAGGGATCCAACTGCCATACATATCCCCCTTTATCTCCTTTTAGGGCGGTTATTCCGGCGACACCCGCCAATCCAAGTCCGAGGGTTATCCTCATGCCCTTCTCTATGAAGTCGCGGCGACCATAGTTTTTACTGTTTTCAGTTTTTTCGCTCATCCTTGCCTCCCTTTTTCGCTTTTTCCGGATCACATACCCCATATAGGGAACAGGCCGAGCAGATTCCGTTACCGGTGCAGGAGAAATCTATCCTTTTTTTTGCCACCAGAAACGAAACTGTCCCCGCCAATGCCGCCAGAATCCCCAAGCGCAATGTTTTCTTTACAAACTCTTCTCTATCCATTGTATATTGTCTGTTCTCCTGTTTTTTCCTGTTTCCCCCGATTCTGCCGTCACATTGTCACCGATGCGAACAATCTTAACTGGCTTCTGTCCATATCCAAAATAATTATATTATCCCTGTCATCAACGCATATATCGGGGGGATTTCCATTTCTATCGAACATATCGGGCGATGCGAAGACACCTTTGAACCCGCCGTGGATGTCGTACAACTTGACCCTCAACAATGTTTTTTCGCCCGTCACGAAAGATTCGTCCGACAAAAGAGCGAAATCGGAAGGGTTGCAACAACCGCAAAAACCGTCGATGTTTGCCGAAGCGTTGGACCACGACGAACGGTAGGTTCCATCGGCATTGAAGCTGACCAAACCATGTCTTCCCGGATTTGATGCCCAAAGTACTCCGTTTTCCGTGATATCGACATCCATATGGGGGCTGGGAACCACAAACCCCATAAATTCAGTAGCCGCATCCTTGTCGCCTATCCTTCTGATCAACGAGCCATCGGCGCCACACTGGTAAATCACCCTGTTGCCGGCGTCGGCAACATAGAGATAATCATTATACGCGACCATTGAGGTTATATATGAACGGGAACCGTATCCCTCCCATGATCCAATCCTGTTACCAGAAAAATCGTATTTCGCCACATAATCGGTAAACGCTATCCAAATATTTTTGCCAACGGCCACCGCTGTCGGGGAACCTTCCAACCCAACCTCCATGGTTATTGTTCCGTTCCCGTCAACTGTCATCAGCCTGTTATCGGCCACAACATAGATCAGATTGTTATGATAGGCGACGCCCCTGTACTTTCCCTCAGGAAGCTGGAGAGTCATATATTCATTGGATATCATATCGGAAGGATCCACCTTCAAAAACCCGCTCACATCAAACTCGTAAGGATTCTCCAGATTCCTTCCCGGACGGTTTTTAACAAAATCGAACAGAATGATAAAGGCGACCATCGCCGCCAATAGCGCCAATACAATATTTATTGATTTTCTGTTAACCATATACACCTAACACAACGTAACCATCAAATGTCGACGCACAACATTGTCTTTGAATCCCTAAGCAGCATCAACCCGTCGGCTATGGCCAGAGGTGCCCACGCATCCGTTCCATCAAACAGCTTCTTCCGCCCTATCTCGATATAACTTTTTGTATCGGGCCTGACCATGACCAATGTTCCGTCATCGCTCAAAATATACATTTTATCTTCCGCTATGATATAGGGTCCCAAACCGAACCTGACCGTACCTGAACTCCAGATCAGATTTTGCACATTATCGGGACTTACACAAACCAACTGTGAACGGTTCGCCCCCCCATCTTTGGGGATAATACCGAAGAGATGCCCGTTCCAAAGTATGGGTGTCTGCTGTTCGCACGCCAGCCCCTCCCTGGGCGCATATTCAACGAGGCTCTCAACATTATAACCGTCTCCGTCGGGAGTGACCTGTATCATCATTGAGCCCGCGCCATAGCCCGCGGTCAGAAAAATCTTCCCATCATCGAGTATCACGGGTGAGGGGGCTACCACCGAATGGTTCCAAACCTTGCTCTCCCACATGATCTTCCCTTCATCATCGCCCTCCGCCCCTACCGCGACAATCCCCCCATCGGCACTATAAACATACATTCTCTTTCCATGTATAATACCGGGAATTATCGAGGAGTGTGACATACTCAGTTCAATATTGTTCGGAGCCTCCCATAAAATCTCGCCCGTGTTCAGATCAACCGCTATCATGGCTACCGAGGAGCCCCCCGGGGCGAGAATCGCCTTATCGCCATCTATCAGGGGACACTGCGCTGTGTACCATTGCGGCACCTCAACACCATACTGTTTCGCCATATCGAGTCCCCAGATAAAATCGCCGTTAATCCTGTCAACGCACATCACCTGGCAGCGGGGCCCAATGGTAACCACATACCTCTCCGTCACCGCCGGAACGGTTCTTGACATTCCATGGTTTCTTTTTATATGAACCCCGTAAGAGCGGCGCCATAGCTCCTCTCCATCCGACAGTGAGAAACATCTCAACGCATCCTCCCTGCTCTCCTCGATATAGTCGAGTATATAAACTCTCCCCTCATATATGGCGGCACCGGCGTGACCTTCTCCAAGTTCTATGGTCCATCTTATTTCAGGATCGGCATCGCTCCAGCTATCCTTGATATCCTGGCGTTCGGTAACAATATTGTCGTAATTAACTCCCCTGAATCTGGGCCACTTTCCAGTATAACCCCCAACTACATCGTTTTCAAAAAGGGCAAAGAACTCCCCTATCACGATATTCTCCTCGACCGCCACCTCTATGCCCCTGTTGTCGGCTCCGGGCATGCTCGCGGTAAAATCCCTCGTGGGATCTGTTGCCATCCAGGCCACCAGGGAAGCCAGACCGGCAAAAGCAAAGAGAGAGACAATGATATAACGACGAATACTACCCACGCTTTTTCAAATTTCCATCCTGTTTAGCGGCAAGTCCGCCAAAAGTACCCAAAACAAAACTACTATATCCCAAATATAACTATTTTACCTTATATACCGTAAGCACATCGCCATGACGATGGAACATCATACCGTTCAAAAAGAAAGGATGGGCCCAATGAAACCCACTCCCGGTTTCCACCTTAAATGAACTTATTATGTTAAAACCTGTCGGATCGGGTTTCATTATGCCTATCTCCCCACTTTTCTCGTCGTACAGGTACAATAAACCATCGGCATATACTATAGACCCCTTCGAAGTCCACTTTGCGTCGTACATTGTCTCTCCTGTAGCCCAATCCAGGCATACCCAGTTGCCATCGTTATTGTTCAGCCAGTTCGAACCGTACATATAACCATCAACCTCAACAATACCGCCGTGATGGTTATCGAGAAGATGATTTGAGTAAACCTCCTCGAATGATCTGTTCGTGCTATTAAGTCTCAGCATTTTAGCTCCGGGGCCATAATTGTAACCCAGGGAAATAAAAATTTGATTTCCCTTGACAACGGGATTGGCGCACCAAATCATTCCGTTCCTTTGGAATCTCCACTGCGTGTCATCAAAATATTTATAAGAGGCCTTTATCTCCCCGGTTTCAGGTTTTACGGCCAAAAGAAAACCCGCGGTCGTGGCGATAATCAGATCTTCACCGTTAATATTGTAAACAGCCGGAGATGTATAACCGCGCCCCCCGCCAACACTCCCGGATTTCCATACTTCAGCGCCGGTCATCTTATCAAAAGCCACCATGGTGGTGGTCGATCCTCCCGGAGTGATGTAAACCAGGTTATCCAGTACCAGGGGCGACTCGGACGAGCCCCAGGTATGGAATTCGCCCTGATACTCTTCGTGGACATCTTTTGACCATATAATGGCACCGGTCTCGGCGTTCAAACATGAAAGCCGATCGTAACCGCTTATAATATACAATCTGTCGCCGTCAATGGTAACGCTGCCCCTGTTTCCGGGGTAAGCCTGATCCCAGCCCTTACCGTAGGAGACCTGCCACTTTTTGTTTCCGTTAAAATCGATACAGGTAAGATAATCATCGTCGCCTATCTTACCCGAAGCATAGATATATTTCCCGTTGGAGATAACGGAAGAGTAACCCTCTCCTATCCCCTCGTATTCAAGGAGTATTTCTGGACCATCGGCGGGCCACTGTTTCAACAGACCCGTTTCGTTAGGAAATTTCCCGGCGCGATTCTCGCCCCTGAACTGAAAAATCTGCGCGTTCAATGACAGAGAGAGCAGTGAGGCTAAAGCCAGCAACAAAAATTTATTGTTCATCTTTTATGCGATTTTTATGGTTAACAATCAATATATCCTCCTATTAATCGGACAAATTTAGATTTTTAACCCCATAATTTGGTGAAGAAGTCGCTAAACCGTCCGCAAACGACGGTTAAAACGAAAAAAAGCCCCTAAAAGCGAAACAGGGTCAGTTAAGTTCAGGCGATTTGGGAAAATCAGCCCAAACCCTGTATTTTTTATTGAATCCCCTCAGAACCGTTTTCCACGGATCCTCGATACTGTTGTCAAGAATTATCTCGGGATTGACCTTTACAACGACCCATGAATCCTCCTCCAGTTCCCTCTCGAGTTGTCCGCTGTCCCAGCCTGAATATCCCAGAAAAAACCTGATCCGGCCGCCATCCAGCTCTCCGTTCGCTATCAATTCCCTGACAACATCGATATCGCCTCCCCAGTAAATATTGTCATCAACCCATACACTGTCAGGTATATTGTCGCCGCAACTATGGATAAAATGCAAGGTATCGGGCATAACAGGTCCTCCCATATAGAGATAGTCACCGCACCTGTCAAAGCCATCAACGGCCTCGTTAAGTTTTATCTCCAAAGGTTTATTGAGGATAAAGCCTATCGAGCCCTCTTCCGAATGGCCAACAAGATATACTATTGTACGGTTGAAAAAGGTATCCGCGAGGAAGGGCTCAGATATGAGTATTTTTCCTCTTTCCGGCACCTTGTCTTCCGGTAAAATCGTGAAATAATCGGTCTCTCCTTTCATAGATTTATATCGTACGTCCGGTGCAAATTTAACAATTATAGGTTTATATCGGACTTTAGCCCCCAAATATTAGGATTAGTTTTATATGCGGTCTCCATTATAACCAGACTCAGACCTGTTTTTATTGAACATTTTTTCCTTTATAGCATATATCGTTAAAAAAATCATCTATTTTTGTTTATGCAACGTTCTTGACCAATCTTTCGTGTCGGTCGGTTGTTTCAGGTTCCCGGTCTGCCATGCCGGAACGGTCTCAACAACGGCGCCAGCCATCTTTCCGAAACTGGCGCAAAAAGGTATATCGGAAAGAGATTTAATTTTTTAGGAAATATAGATTTTTGCCATGAAAAAAACTTTTACCGTTATCGCTGTTTTGGCAATGTTCGCCAGTTTAACGGCGCAACCGCCCTCCGGGTTCAATTACCAGGCGATCATAAGGAACGCCTCCGGAAATATTATCTCCAATGAGAATATTGCCCTCGAATTATCCATACTTGACAATATGGATACCAATGTATGGACCGAAACCCATAACGTCACGACCAACCAGTTCGGCCTCGTTTCACTGGTCGTGGGCCAGGGCGCTCCCGCTGGTGGCAAGGCCGCGACATTCGACGACATAGACTGGAGTGCGGGGGCCATGAAGCTGCGGACGGTGGTCACCTACAAATCCGAGGAAATTGATATGGGAAGCTCGGAAATCTGGGCCGTCCCCTACTCGCTGGTAGCCGAAAAAACCTTGACCTCCGACAACGCTTTGAGCGCCATAAACGCGGAAAACGCCGTCACCGCGCAAACAGCCAACAAC
>DUOU01000213.1 GCA_012838685.1 Bacteroidota bacterium
ATCGGAGAGCCGGGCACCCAGCTTACCCTTCGCACGTTCCACGTTGGTGGTACCGCATCGAACATCACAACCAATTCCAGGCTTGTGGCCAAATATTCAGGTATTACAGAAATAGACGAATTGAGGATCATTCCTCGCCATGATCCTGAAAAAGGCGATTATGACGTTGTTGTTAGCCGACTCTCCGAACTTAGGATAGTTGACAAGAACACGGGAATAACAGTTTCCACGAACAATATTCCCTATGGTTCGAAATTGTATATCAAGAATGGCCAGGAAATAGAGAAAGGAACCGTGATCTGTGAATGGGATCCGTTTAATGCGGTGATTATTTCTGAAATAACGGGTAAGGTTGAACTTGATTCTCTGATTGATAGCGTCACTTTCAGGGAAGAATCCGATGAACAGACCGGGTTCAGGGAAAAAGTGATAATAGAGGGTAAAGACAAAACTAAAAACCCAACAGTAAGGATTGTTGGCAAAGATGGAACAGAAAAAAGTTATAATCTTCCGGTAGGCGCCCACCTTGCCGCTGAAGCCGGACAAACCATTGAGGCGGGCGTAGTCTTGGCCAAGATACCCAGAGCTTTTGGAAAGGCTGGCGATATAACCGGTGGTCTTCCAAGGGTTACCGAACTGTTTGAGGCAAGAAATCCGTCAAATCCGGCGGTTGTTTCGGAGATTGATGGCGAGGTTTCGTTCGGAAAAATCAAAAGAGGTAACAAGGAGATTACCATTACATCAAAATCCGGCGAGATCAAGAAATATCTTGTTCCCCTCTCAAAACAAATTCTTGTTCACGAAAATGATTATGTCAGGGCGGGCGTGCCTTTATCCGATGGTGCCATAACACCGTCCGACATTCTTGCTATCAAGGGTCCTACAAAGGTTCAGGAATACATTGTAAATGAGATCCAGGAGGTATATCGTCTGCAGGGTGTCAAGATAAATGACAAACACTTTGAAGTTATCGTTCGCCAGATGATGCGCAAGGTTGAGATTGTAGATCCGGGCGACACAAAGTTCCTGGAGCGCCAGGCGGTCGACAAACTGGAGTTTATGGATGAAAATGACTGGATATACGATAAGAAAGTTGTCACAGACCCGGGAGATAGCCCGACCCTTAAACCGGGAATGATAATTACAGCGCGCAAGTTAAGGGATGAAAATTCTTTGTTGCGCCGACGTGACCTTAAAGTTGTAGAAGCGAGAGATGCCATACCTGCCACCTCCAGCCAAATACTGCAGGGGATTACCAAGGCCGCGCTCCAGACAAACAGTTTCTTCTCCGCTGCCTCTTTCCAGGAGACTACAAAAGTACTCAATGAAGCGGCGATACTCGGCAAAGTCGACAGGCTTGAAGGTCTCAAGGAAAATGTTATCGTTGGGCATCTTCTTCCCGCCGGTACCGGCCAACGTGATTATAACAGCATTATAGTCGGCTCCCTTGAAGAGTATGAAAGTCTTGTCGGATCTGATAACGATGCTGAATTAGTTTCAGATAACTAGTCAATCAAAATTTTTGTATTATGTCTGATATAAAGGAAGGAAACCAGATCAATATCGAACTTACAGAGGAGATCGCTCAGGGTACATACTCCAATCTTGCCGTGATAACCCACTCCGCTGCGGAATTTGTTATGGACTTTGTACGTATAGTTCCCGGCATACCAAAGGCAAAAGTTAAGTCGAGAATAATTATGACACCTGAACATGCTAAACGATTTGTTGCGGCGTTACAGGAAAACATCTCCAAATACGAAGCTGTTCATGGCAGGATCAGGGAGATGCAGGGACCGGCTCCTTCTATGCCTCCCACTTTTGGGGGACCAACCGCCCAGGCATAATATATGATCCAACAAACATAAAAGTAAAGCCGTTAAATAACTCTTTTAACGGCTTTTTTTGTTTGGCTCAACAATAAACTATTATTTTTGCATGTTAGCAATAAATAATTAATTTTGATAAAGTTGAAAATAATCCGTAAAATATTGGTCACGTTGGTGATGTTGTTGCCGTTACTGGCGGGAAATAGTTGTAAGGAAGACAAATGTGGTTGTTACAAAGGAGACGTTCAGGGTACAGACATTTTATTCGCTCTGAACACATCAGATATCCACTATACCGATAATGGGACATCCGCGAGTTTTATACAAGGATATAGTATTTATCATTTTTGTAACCCTACTGCTATGTATGAGACCTACAAGGAGATAGTGGATAATAATTATCCCCTGATAGAGCTTAGGGGCGATACATACTGGAACTGCAATTATGTTTTCCGTCGTTCCAGCAATTCATATTATCAATATTACAATTACACAGTAGAGTATGATATCATGGTTACATCCATGATTCCGATACTTGATGGCAAATAGTTGCCGGTCAATCAGTGACCGTTCTTTTCTTGAATTTTTAAGATGCGACAGATGAATATCTCTTTTATCGGAGCGGGAAGGGTAGGTGATATTCTTTCAAGGGCCTTGTATTCAAAGGGCTATAAAATTAATATTATAGTTTCGACTACTGAAACGAACGGGAGAAAATTGGCGGAAACTGTAAATGCCGAATGGTCTGCCTCCTATGAATTTTCATCGATAGATGATCTGATAATTGTCGCCGTAAGCGACAGATCGCTGCAAAAAGTTTTATCCGAAATCAATTGTTCACCCGATACAATGGTTGTCCATACCGCGGGCAGTTTTGGACTTGAAGTTTTTGAGAACAGCTCTATTTCCCGTAAAGGGGTGTTTTATCCTCTTCAAACATTCTCCAAGGACAGGAAAATTGGTTTTGATGGCCTGCCTTTCTTGCTGGAGGCCTCCGGTGAGGAGGGTTATTCTTTAATGGAGGAGATTGTAAAAAAACTTGGATCTGTTTCATATCGTATCGATACCGAAAGCAGGAAATTATACCATCTTGCCGCGGTATTTGCATGTAATTTCACCAATTATATGCTTACTTCCGGGAAAAGAATAACAGACCTTTACCATTTACCGTTTGATCTGTTGAAGCCTTTGGTTGAAGAGACGGTCAACAAGGCATTTGAAATGGGTCCCGAAAATTCACAAACAGGCCCGGGAATAAGAAATGATATAAACACTTTGAATAAGCACAGGGAATTATTATCTTTTGACCCTGAATTGGAAAAGTTGTACAACATGGTCACAGGGTCCATTTTCGGATATTATAACAACGATAAATAATGGCCAACATTAAAAAGAAACTTGAAAACGTTAAGGCGTTTATATTTGATATTGACGGAGTTCTCTCTTTGCTTACCATAAATCTCGATCATGATGGAGTACCCCGGCGCACGGTTAATTTGCGCGATGGATATGCTCTACAGCTCGCCGTAAAAAAAGGTTATCACATTGGAATAATTTCGGGAAGCAATTCACAGGATTATTTGCCCCGCTTGGCCGGACTCGGAATAACCGATGTCTTTTTGAACAGCAGGTTAAAACTGGAACAGTACCGCATATTCAAGGAAAAATATAATCTCAATGATAGTGAGATACTGTATATGGGTGATGATATTCCGGATTATGATGTAATGAAGAGAGTTGGAGTGCCCGTTTGTCCCTCTGACGCGTCAAGTGAAATACGCCAGTTGGCCATCTATATTTCAGATAAAAAGGGGGGCGAGGGTTGTGTAAGGGATGTAATTGAACAGACCCTTAGGTTACACGATAATTGGTTGAATTCAGATGCCTTCGTTTGGTAAAGTTGGGAGTTTTTTCCGTCTGATAAGATGGAAAAATTTATTGATCATCGCCATAACGATGGTATTGATGCGTTATGCCATTATTGATACGTTGATTGGCAACATAAAAGTTTCATTGCACGGACAGGGCAACAATATTCCATTGAGCCTCCAGTTTCCCCTATTCGATTTTATTGTTCTTGTGTTTTCCACGATATGCATCGCCGCGGGTGGTTATATTATAAATGACTACTTTGATATCAAAACGGACCTGATCAATAAAGGAAAAGTAATCGTTGGCACTTCAATGTCCCGGCAAAGGGCTATGATGTGGCACAATATTTTTAATGTTCTTGGTGTGGCCGGGGGGTTCTATGTGTCAGCCCGATCCGGGTATGTTTGGTTTGGCGTCATCTTTTTGTTGATATCCGGCCTGCTCTATTTTTATTCGGCAAGTTATAAACGACAATTTTTGATTGGTAATCTTGTTGTGGCTTTTTTGACGGCCATGGTACCCATGCTGGTTGTTATATATGAATGGCCTCCACTTTATACTTTCTGTTCGATTCATGCGGTATCTGTGCCCGATTTTAGTTTTCTATTCTATTGGGTGGGAGGGTTCTCGCTTTTCGCTTTCCTTACCAATCTTATCAGGGAAATTGTGAAAGATATCGAGGACTTTGAAGGAGATGTTGCTTACGGCCGAAATACCCTACCGATTGTACTGGGAGTTAAAAGTTCCAAAGTTGTTGTCTCCGCTCTTGCCGCGGTAACAATTGTTCTGTTGTATTTGGTTTGGTTTTCGTTTGTCAGGGATTGGGTCACATTGGTTTATCTATCGCTTACAGTTGCGGGGCCTTTAGCCTTTCTCGCTATTTTTATACATAAGAGCAATGAGAAAAGACATTTCCGTTTTGCCGGAGGATTTATGAAGGCAATCATGCTGGCCGGACTTCTCTATTCCGTGGTTGTAAATATTATTATTAAATGGAACCTGTTTTGACAGCCATTGACATAGAAAAAATTAAAAAGCCCAGAATAATTCTGGGGTCCGGTTCGATCAGGCGCAGGGAATTGCTTGAAAGTATTGGTTTAAAAGTTGAGGTACAGGTAAAAGATATCGATGAAGATTTTCCCGATAACCTTACAGGTCCCGATATAGCCATGTTTCTTTCAACTTCAAAAATAAACCGGTTTAAACCGTTGAAAGAGGAGAATACCGTTGTCTTAACCGCCGATACAATAGTTATCTGCGATGGAAAGGTGTTGGGAAAACCAGCCGACAGGGAAGAGGCGATATCTATGATCAGGATGTTGTCCGGTAAAACACATCAGGTGATAACCGCGCTCAGTTTACTTACACTGCGCCAGGAAAAATCTTTTTTTGAGACAACATGGGTTACATTTGAAAACCTCTCGGAAAATCTTATAGAATATTATGTGGATAGGTACCGACCATTTGATAAGGCCGGTGGATATGGAATACAGGAGTTTATCGGGATAGCTGGCTGTTCGCGGATTGAGGGATCATACCTTAATGTAGTTGGTCTGCCGGTAAGTCGTTTTCTTAAAGAGTTGATAAGCATAATATCTTGATTGGCACATAGTAATTCTCTTATAAAATAACCAACATATGAAACGATTTTTAGTTTTACTGTTTATTGTCCTTTTGTCGCTTCCTTCAAAGGCCGATGAGGGAATGTGGATTCCCCTGTTATTGGATAAATTCAATATAAAGACAATGCAGGAGATGGGGTTCAAACTTTCCGCTGAGGATGTTTACAGCGTAAACCAGGCCTGTATGAAAGACGCGGTACTCTCATTCGGAGGAGGATGTACCGGAGAGATGATTTCCGCCCAGGGATTGCTGATCACGAACCACCATTGCGGATATGGTCAGATACAGTCACATTCATCGCTTGAAAACGATTATCTGACGGACGGATTCTGGGCCATGTCAAAAAAAGAGGAGTTACCTTGTCCGGGGCTGTTCGTAACCTATCTAAAAAGGATGGAAGATGTTTCGGATCTGGTTTTGGAGGGGGTGACAGATGCGATGGGTGATGAAGAACGATCCAGCCTGGTATCCAAAAATTCCGCCAAGATCATAGCCGCGGCTATAGAAAACACACATTATACGGCCAATGTGGTTCCCTTCTATATGGGAAACCAATATTTCCTGTTTGTATATGAGAGGTATAATGATGTCAGGCTTGTTGGCGCGCCCCCGTCGGCTATCGGGAAGTTTGGGGGAGAGACGGATAATTGGATTTGGCCCCGACATACCGGTGACTTCGCCCTGTTCCGCGTGTACGCCGGCAAGGACAATAAACCGGCCAGCTATTCCCCTGATAACGTGCCTTATGAACCTTTATATTATTTTCCTATATCCGCGAAAGGAATTGAGGAAGGCGATTTTACCATGGTGTTCGGTTATCCCGGGTCGACCAATGAATATGTTCCTTCTTACCATATCGATATGATCAAAAATCATGTCAATCCCAAATTAATTGGGATCAGGGGGGCGAAAATTGAGATTATGGAGGCAGCTATGGCCGAAGATCCGTTGGTCAGAATCCAGTATTCAACAAAGAAATCCAATGTGGCCAACTCCTGGAAAAGATGGATTGGCGAGACACAGGGCCTGGAAAAGATGAACACCATCGGCAAAAAAGAGGAATTTGAGGCCGATCTTACGAAATGGATCGAAGAAGATAATGGCAGAAAAGAGAGATATGGTCATATTCTTCCGGAATACAAGCGGTTATACGATGAGTGGAAAGAGTATTACCTGGCATATAATTACACAAACGATGTTTTTTTCAGTAATGGGGCGGAAGCTGTGGGTTATGCCAGGAACATAGAGCCCCTCGCGAGACTGATTGAAGAGGGAGGCACTGAAAATGAGGTTGCCGAAATGAAAGAACGTTTGATATCGGGCGCGGAAAGATTCTTCAAGAATTATGATGTAGAGGTTGATAAAAAGTTGTTTGTCGCCGTATTTTCGTTGTACTCCAAAGATATAGACCCATCATGGCAGCCTCCTGAATTCATTGATTTCATGAAATCATGTAAAGGAGATCCATCGTCGCTGGTCGACAAATTGTATTCCACGTCAATTTTTACGGATGAAGGGAGATATCTGGAGTTTGTTGAGAATCTAGACAAAAAGAGGCTGAAGAGACTTTACAAAGATCCCTTTTATAAACTTTCGGTTGGCGTTAACAACTTTCTTTCCAATGAGGTAATTGTAGGTTATAGAAGGATACAGAGTTCAATTCAGAGTCTTAACAGGCATTATATGAAAGCACAGCTGGAATTCCAGCAAGATAAACTGTTCTATCCCGATGCCAACTCCACTTTGAGAGTCGCTTTTGGAACAGTAAAAGGGTATGAATCGGAGGATGGCATATATTTCCGCCATTATTCAACATTAAAAGGGATAATGGAGAAGGATAATCCGGATATCTATGATTATGATGTACCCGATAAGTTGAGAGAACTTTATGAGTTGAAAGATTATGGGAATTATCTGCAGGATGGGGAGGTTCCGGTCTGTTTCATCGCCACTAACCACACAACAGGAGGGAATTCCGGCAGTCCCGTTATCAACGCCGAAGGCCATCTTATAGGCATCAATTTTGACAGGGCATGGGAAGGGGTGGCAAGTGATATGGCGTTCAATCCGGCACAAAGCAGGAATATCAGCCTGGATATAAGGTTCGCGCTCTTTATCATCGACAAATTCGCCGGAGCAGGTTACCTTTTGGATGAGATGACCATTGTAGATTAAATGTTGTACAAAAAATTATAAAACGAAGAAGGATTTTTCCCTTATGGTTGTTGCCATGTTGAATTGATAGAAAAAATCTCTAAGAGAGGCAGAAGCAGTTGTTTTGTCAAATTTAGGTTATTCGTTGAAATCGAGGTTTTTAGATCTTTTCTTCCATCTCTCTTTGGCGAACAGCTGCATATCTATCTGCGCATCGTATTCGTCTGTTATCTCCAGTCCAAGTATAGTTTCGATAACATCTTCCATGGTAACGATTCCCTCCATTCCGCCATATTCATCGATAACCAGGGCTATATGTTCTTTTTTGGAGATCATCATATCATAGAACCTGAACACGGTCGTATGTTCGTAACAACTTATTATCGGTCGGCGTATACTTTTTAGTTTTACATTCTTTTTGTTGTTCGCCAGATGCAGGAGAATATCCGATTTAAGTACAAATCCCGTAATTTCGTCGATTGATTCGGTATAGACGGGGATTCTTGAATACCTGAGAAATTCTTTATTGTTGAAAAAGGTTTCAAGGGTTAGGTTCTCCTCGGCGGCAAGAACAACCGTCCTTGGTGTCATTATTGAGTTTATCTTGATATTTTTAAGCTTAAAAAGATTATTGATAATCTTGCTTTCATTCGATTCTATGATGCCCTCTCTTTCACCTATATGGGTGAGCGCGGTTATCTCTTCCCTGGAGACTGTCTGCTCGTTCTTGTTGGCGAACAACTTTTGAAGAAACTCAGACATAATTACCAAAGGATATGTTAAATATATTACGCCTTGGGTAAGATATGCCGTAGGGATACTTAAACGTCTCCAATTATTCGCCCCAATTGTTTTGGGAATAATTTCGGAAAAGACAAGGATAAGAAAAGTTGTGATCGCTGAGGCGATTCCGAAGTATTCATTGCCAAATACCTTTATGACCTGGGCGCCTACCCCTGATGCTCCTACGGTATGTGAAACGGTATTTAGGGAAAGAATAGCGGCTATGGGCCTATCGATATTTGTTTTCAATTTCCACAACAACTTTCCCCCTTTTTTCTCTTTAGCTATGGTCTCTATATACGACATGCTCGAAGAGAGGATTACAGTTTCAAGTATCGAGCATAGAAATGAAAAAACAAGAGCCGATATAAGATATACTAATAGAAGGGTCATCTGTTCTCTTTGATTGATAGCGCGAAGATGAGTTATTTGTCGCACCAAAACAAATGTTGAAGAGGCAATTTGAGCGGTAATTTACAATTACTACATTTGTAAACAAATTGTTACATAAGTGTTGTTGTATTTTGTGTAATAGGTGAAAATAGTTGTTGACGATAAAATACCCTTTATTCGGGGGGTCTTGGAGCCCTTCTCGGAGGTGATTTACGCTTCGGGCGCGCGAATCGATTCCCGGCTGGTAAGGGATGCGGACGCTCTATTGGTCAGGACCCGCACAATATGCGATGAGACGTTACTTGATGGATCTAATGTCCGTTTTATTGGTTCGGCTACCATCGGATATGACCATATCGATACGGGATACTGTGAAAATCATGATATTGCTTGGACAAACTCTCCCGGATGCAACTCCTCTTCGGTAATGCAATATGTTGTCTCGGCCCTTTGTTTTATATCTGACAACAGCGGATTTAGCCTAAAAAACAGGACACTGGGAATCGTGGGGGTTGGTAATATCGGTTCCAAGGTTGAAAAGGCGGCCAAGGCTCTGGGTATGCATCTGTTGTTGCGCGATCCGCCCAGGAGCAGGGTTGAACCCGGATTTTCTTCCGTTCCCTTTGAGCGGCTTTTAAGGGAAAGCGATATAGTCACCCTTCATGTACCTCTCAATAGATCCGGCAAGGATAAAACATACCATCTGTTGGATGCCCGTAGCTTGGGAATGATGAAGCGGGGCGCCTGGCTGATCAACAGTTCAAGAGGAGAGGTGGTTGATACACGATCCCTGAAAAAAGCGGTTTTTTCCGGCAATCTTTCGGGCGTTGTCCTGGATGTTTGGGAAAACGAGCCCGACATTGATCTTGAACTGATGGAAGCGGCCCTGATATCCACGCCTCATATAGCCGGCTACTCGCTTGATGGAAAGGCAAACGGAACGGCATATGTCGTCAATTCCCTGGCCAGACATTTTGGTTTGCCCCTTGGCAACTGGTATCCCGGAAACATTCCCTTACCCGCATCGGGCAGATTAGAAATACCTGTTGTTGATGCCCCTTGTGAAGAGGCTATCAAGGAGGTTGTCAGGAGTGTTTACGCTATTGTGGGGGACAGCGACAGGTTGAAAAAGGCCCCCTCGACATTTGAGAGTTTACGGGGCAACTATATTGTTCGCAGGGACTTTAGCGCCTATACGGTTGCCGCTGAAAAGATTGGCAGGGATGTTGCCAAAGTTCTTGAAGGCCTGGGTATGAGGGTAATATAGCCGATGTTGTCCGACTATTTTTTTATGCCGGTTCGACATCAACTGTCGTCTTTCCGTTAACGATGTTTTTATAATCTTCGTAGTTAGCCTCAAGAAGGGAAGGAGTGTCGAGGCCGTAAGGACACTTTGAAGAACATTCCCCGCAGTGGATGCAATCCTCAATCTTTTTCATCTTTTCCCGTGCCGCGGGAGTGAGTTGCGAAGCGGAAGGCGAACGCCTTATCAGCAACGACATCCTGGCGCAGTTGTTTATTTCAATATCAACAGGGCATGGCATACAATAACCGCAACCCCTGCAAAAATTTGAAGAGAGCTCACTTTTTTCCTGTTCAATAAATTCTATCGTGGTGGTGTCGTAAATAGGCCGATTTTTTTCGCAATCCAAAAACTGCTCCAACTCGCTCTCCCTTTGGATACCCCAAATAGGGAGGACATTCGGGAACAGCGACAAAAACGAGAAAGCCGCGGCCGCGTTGTTTATAAGCCCTCCCGCCATCGCCTTCATGGCAATAAACCCCATATTCTTTTCAGCGCATTTTTCCGCCAACATTATCTCTTCCGGACTGGACAGATAACTGAGGGGGAATTGCAATGTTTCATACAATCCGCTTTCAACCGCCTTTTCGGCAACATCGAGCCGGTGGTTGGAGATCCCTATATGCCTTATCATCCCTTTTCTCTTCGCCTCGAGCATGGCGTCGTACAGGCCGGCTTCGTCTCCCGGTTCCGGGCAGTAGGCGGGATTATGGAACTGATATATATCCAGATAGTCGGTTTCAAGATTTTTGAGAGATGTTTCCAGGTCGGCCCAGAAATCTTCTTTGGTTTGGGCCATTGTCTTGGAAGCGATAGTTACACTGCCCCGCAAACTTTTGAAAGCTGTTCCAAGTTTTTCTTCGCTATCGGTGTAAAACCTGGCGGTATCATAAAAATTGATCCCCCCGTCAAAGGCTTTTCTCAAAATTTTTATGGCTCTGTCTTTTTCAACCCTCTGGATCGGCAACGCCCCGAAACCGTTTTTAGCCGATATGATCCCGGTACTCCCCAAAACAACCTTCATCTGTCAAAAACTATGGAATGGTATTGTGTTGCCCTATTATTGTACCAGATCTATAATCCCGTTGAGCACAAATTTGGGTCGGTAAGGGAAATTGTCTATATCCTCTTTTTTAGTGATACCACTAAGAACCAACAAAGTATCGATTTCCGCTTCGATCCCGCATCTCACATCGGTATCCATACGGTCACCTATCACAATGGTGTCCTCTCTTTTGACGCCCAATTTTCTCAACGCGATCCTCATCATAAGAGGGTTGGGTTTCCCCACAAAATATGCCTTTTTGCCTGAGGCTATTTCGATGGGAGCTATCAGGGCCTTCGTGGAGGGCGTTATGCCATCCTCAACGGGGCCACTGACATCGGGGTTGGCGCCTATAAGACGGGCGCCATTCAGGACGAGATTTACGGCGGTCTTTACGCTCTCGAAATTATATCCGTTGGTATCTCCCACAACTACATAGTCGGGATTAACATTATTCATCGTGTAGCCTACACTGTACAAAGCGTTGATAAGGCCCGCATCACCGATTATAAAGGCACTGCCATTAGGTTTCTGCGCGTTCAAGAAACCGGCCGTCGCTAGGGCACTTGTATAAAAATGGTCCTCACTAACGTTTATTCCGAGCCTTAAAAGTTTCTCGTGCAACTCCTTAGGTGTCCTTTCGCTGGCGTTGGTGAGAAACAGGAATTTTTTGCCCGAATTTTCAAGCCATGCGATAAAATCCGTTACTCCCGGAAGAATTTTATTGCCGTGATAAATCACTCCGTCCATGTCGATGATAAAAGCCGACTTCTCCTTGATCCTCTCAACATCTGTTTTTTCCATGGCGCGAATATACACAAACAACCAACACAATAGTTTTCAAACCGAATAAAAAATTGTTAAACATCAAATGTTGGCACCTGGCAATCTGTGGTTTATTATTACAATAACACTGTTCCCACAATTAACTCTATTTTGTAACGGCACTTGTCCCATAAATCCAAAAATTACTATATTCGCGGCGGAGAAATGGCAGAGTGGTCGATTGCGGCGGTCTTGAAAACCGTTGTCCGGGCGACTGGACCGGGGGTTCGAATCCCTCTTTCTCCGCGGCAAACATTGGTCCGCAATGTTTTATAAATATTACGCACGAATTAACGCATACAAAATCGTTTTTTCGTGCGTTTTTGTTTCAATAACCATAGCGACATACAGATACGTTGTGGTGCATTTTTTAAAAATTTGTTTTGTACGATAAAATACCGTACATTTGTGAAAAAATAATATTATGAAGACACGATCAATAAATAAAGATGAGCGAATTGAGATAAGAATATCTTCTTATGATAAACGGATCTTTCAGAAAGCTCAAAAACTAAGTGGAGATAAATCTTTTAGTAGTTTTATTCTTCGGATTGTTAAAGAACAATCCGAAGAAATTGTTGCAAGAAAGGACAGAATTATTGTAAGTGAAAGAGATCGTAAGAAATTTTTTGATGCTGTATTTGGGAGTAGTAGGCCGAATCAAAATTTAGTAGAAGCTGCTAAGAAGTATAAATCTCAAACCGCACTAAAGTGAAAATTCAATTATTAGGAAAGACTCATAATAGAAAGAATTTTACTTGTGAAGAAGATTCATTAACAGAATATATTAGAAAACAGGTTAGTCAAGATATTCGCAAACGGCTAGCTATTTGTTTTGTTGCGATCGATAACGAACAAAATGTAATAGGTTATTATACTTTAACAAGTGAAAGTCTTGGTCGAGAATTAATACCTGAAAAATATTTAAAACAAGTACCAAAAAATTATAATGCTCCGGTTATTTTATTAGGTCGATTAGCAAGAGACATTACCACAAAAGGAACAGGACTTGGAGAACATCTTCTTCTTGATGCTCTATTTAGAAGCTATAAACTGTCGAATGAGAGTATTGGGGCAATGGCAGTAGTTGTAGATCCAATCAACGAAAAGGCATTTGATTTTTATAGAAAGTATGGATTTGAACAACTGCCAGATAGTGAAAAGATGTTTCTCCCAATGAAAGTTATTGAGCAACTAATATAGAAAAACGCACCACAACAGGTCGGTATATGCCATTGGCGCTCCGCACCGCGAGTGCAAAAACATGCGCCACCCTGACTCGGCGCCAAGTCCACATACCGCTCAACCGTTAGGCACAAGCGAAGCAAAAACCAATGACAGCGGATAATTTGCCGCAAAAAGACAAGATAATTGAATGAGTGTACACCGACAGACAGAAACTTAAATTGTAAATTGCGGAATATTAAAATAAAGAATGGAAAACAAAATAGAAATATATAAAAGCAAAGACAACCAAATTGAACTTCAGGTTCAAATGGATACTGATACTGTTTGGCTTAACCAAAGACAAATGGCTGAACTATTCGACAAAGATTCAGACACCATTGGGCTTCATTTAAAAAATATCATAAGTGTCCACTAAAAAAACGCAATTGTTCTTTGAAATAGTTGATATTTAGTCTGTTACGACGTGTTTTCGAGTCAACGGATTTGAAATTACCTTTGCGGTCATAATCAGACCAT